>CAZXSS010000014.1:0-30166 GCA_964643385.1 uncultured Candidatus Izemoplasmatales bacterium | reverse complement strand
CTTTGTTTTTCTTTTGTGCGACCTTGATCATTTTTGGTGAGGCATCAACTGCGGTTACATCAAGTCCCTTATCAAAGAAGACACTAGCAAGGGCGCCTGTACCACAGCCAATATCTAAAACGGAATGATACTCACTAATATCAATCGATTTAACAATGTCTTCGACAACCGCATGGTACTTTTTTCGTTGGTGCTTAAAAAACCAGCCATAGATTGGTGCAATAAAATTGAATAATCGATGCTTTTTCTTTTTACCCATCATCAATCTCCTTAGGTGTGGCTTATATAATTATTATACCATGAATTGAAACAATCCATGGATTGTCTTACTTATAAGATTGAATAAGGCATTCTTCATTCATCGGTATCATACACATTATATTGTTTATCAAGGTGTCCTTTACCAATTACGAATTAAGTTAATTGCAGTAGATAAAATTAATGAAAAAACTTATCAAAATAGTCATCGTGTTATTTTAAAATACTTATTACTAGTACATTACGAAAGCACAACGAATATTATTAGTAGAAGGTGGTTTAGTTTAAGAACACATGGGTTCTTTCACGCCTCATATGTGGAAAATAACAGTCATTCTCAAGGGTTACCTATGTAGTTAATAAAATAAATAGGTAAACTGATTTTAAGTGCTTTTCAATACCTTTAGCTATGCTTTATTAAGGTTTATTTTTATAAAAAATACCACCAAACAGCATCTGGAGACAGCCAAAAACCAAAAAGAAAATACTAAAGTTCAATACTATGTCTCCTATTCCCTCAAAACCCTCGAGAAAATTTTGAATGAGAATAAATATCGCAGACGCTATGAATGTGGTGACTCCGAGATACACCCAGTCTCTTTTAGTATAACGCTTTAATTTACTGAAAATAGTATCACTCTCCTTTTGTATAAAATACCATTTTTTTAAAAGTAATTCAAGAGGATACACCTCATGATAATATAACTAAATCAATCACTAGATTTAAACTTAAAAACAGGTGAAATATTTAAGGGATTCACACTCACTGAGTATATATAGGGTGATTGATATGGTCTTATGAGGTAGTTTTTTTCGTTGCATTAGGCAAAGAATCATAAACCATTACAACTATAGATATACACATAATAAAAAAAACATCATGATATATTTTTATAAACTTTATGACAACTATATTAATAACTAAATTTATAAGATTATTTTTTAGTTTTGAGAAACATTTTTATATGAGGAATACCATCTTCCAAATAGCCGTTTCCAGTAGAAATAAAACCAAAAGAAGCGTAGAATTCAATTAAATATCTTTGCGCGCTGATGATGATTTTATCTTCTTTTAAATCGTTAAATGCGAAATCAATCACAGTGTTCATTAACTTAGATGCATACCCTTTACGTCTATAAGATGCATTTACGAGAACGCGCCCAATCGAACACCCATCAGGATAGGAGACACCTTTATGTAGCAAGCGAACATAAGCAATAATCTCTTTTTGATCGTTCTCGATAAAAAAGTGATACGCGTTCAAGTCTTTATTGTCTATATCCTGGTATACGCATTCTTGTTCAACCACAAACACGGCACTTCTTATTTGCAGTATTTTATATATCTCCAGATTCGTCAGTTCCTGAAATTTTTTAATGATAACCATAATAGCCTCCAATATAGGGGAATATCTATCATAATAACATATTATAGGGGTTGAAAGTCAATATAACGGATGAATGAATGATGGCTTTTTAGAATGTTCGCAATGAATGAAAAAGTCTTTATGATATTAGAAGAAAATAAAAAGTCAAAATCGGAAAAGTTGAAGCTGATAAAGGCTCACAAAGTGAGGCGTACAAGAATATAAGTGTACATAAACTAACCCGACTGTGGTGAACTGCAAAAGGTGGGCACAGAATGCCTATAAATGGAACGTGATGATTAAAAACTATTGCTTTTTGAAAATGTCAAATATATAATGAACTAGTCAGACTAATACTACCCATTAATTATACTCTTAGAGCCGCTTTGAGGGGTAAACTGTAGAAAAAGATAAGAGATAAAAATGTTAATCCTAAATCCATAAGTCACCATATTTATGGGATGGACATCGGGTTTTTTGAATCGCAGTCCGGCGCATTATTTCAATAGAAAGACAAACTTATAGTAGGGAGCATTGACTTATGAACATCAGACAATTGGTATGGTTCTTCGTATTTACCTTCTTATTCACCTGGGTCTTTTGGGGGTTTTCGCTTCTAGATGCCCATGAAATCATAACTCTACCATTTAATAGAGGTTATTTTGGAATTGTAGGCGCCTTCGGACCCAGCATAGTCGGAATGGTTTATCTGATTAAATACAATAGTAAATCTTTTAAAGAAATCATGAATAATACATTTGTTCTTCCACGGAACAAGTTTAATTATTTCGTGGCGTTCCTACTTATGCCACTGATATTTTTCTTAGCCTACCTATTCACATCCACCGTTTTGGATGTATCATATTCCCTTTCATCGTTTGAAGAGCCTTTTATGATTCCGGTGATATATTTCTACATCCTATTGCTAGGAGGTCCTCTGGGAGAGGAGATTGGGTGGAGAGGCTATGCATTGCCTGAAATGATGAAACGTCTTTCGCCAATGAGTGCAGCCATACTCATTGGAATCATCTGGTCTTTTTGGCATCTCCCTGCGTTCTTTATTCCAGGCAGTTCTCAAGCGCCAATACCTTTTTTACCCTATGTCTTTAATACGATCTTGCTGTCCATTATCATCACCCTTCTCTATATTAAATCAAACAGAAGGATTAGCAGTGCCCTTTATTTCCATACCAGCGCCAATTTTGCCGTAGGAATATTCTATATAATAGAAGAAATAGAAGGAGTCATCGTTTATTTTATACTGTTTTTATCAGTATTTACTTATCTGGTCTATGTAAACAGGAAGATTCTTTTTAAAAGACCAAATTCGAGAAATCAGTAAGCGTTTGTTAAATCCTTATGAAAAACCGAGCCACTCCACATGTAAATAAAACCCTAGGCTGCCTTTAGGATAAGACCTTTACACGGTTCGAGTATCTTAGAAAGTAACCACAATTATATTACAAGCTAAAAAGAGAAACATCTACACACACTCATCGATCTTCATAGGAACCCCTTCCTGGATTTAGTTGCTATTACAGGAAGCTTCCCTTTCTCAAGAAGTAAAGTCCTCCGACGCAACTACATTTTAGGTGAATTAACTTAGTGAATCTTTTTATTTTTTAAAGTCCCTTAAGGGACTTTTTTTGTTTTCATAAAGTAAAGTTTATATTTGTTTACACGAGGACAGACAAACGCGTAGTATCTGATTTTTATAGTGTGTTACTCGCAAGCGGAGAATTACTACTTTTTACTAAGAGAATAACCGCCATATATTTGTAACTTATCTATAAATAGGACACAATTCTAATATAAAATATAGATAGATTTCAAGGAAGAAGATATTCGATAATATTGACTTTAAATACTTGATATTTCTGTAAATCAGTTCGCAGAAATAACTTAATAAAGTACACCTAAAGTGTTACAAGGATAAAATGCACCTAAAAACATAAACATAAAAGTCTATAAAGTAGAAAGAAAACAATTTTTTATGAGAAAAGATGTTTAGTATAGGAAATATATTGTGGCTCAAAAGCCATTGCAATTGTATGGATTTATCTACTATATTCATCTTTATATATCTATAGAATATGGTATAATTATTTTTGATATTTTTATATTATAATTGCTTTTAAGACTTTAAAATAGGTATTTCAACTAACAGTTGCATATCTCACTTAACGTTCGATTGACTTTATGGACAAATGCAATGATAATGTAAACAAACATAAAGGAGGAGAAATATGGAAAATCAAAATGTGGGTTTGTTTTTACAAAAATTAAGAAAAGAAAAAGGGTTAACACAAGGACAATTAGCAGCAAAATTTAATTTAACACATCAATCTGTATCCAAATGGGAAAAAGGTGAAAGTTTACCTGATATTCATGTATTAAAAGAAATCGCTAAGTTCTATGAATTAACAATTGAAGAAATTCTTAATGCTGAAAAGAAGGAGGATTCTAAACCGCCAAGAAACGAGAAGGTGCAGTCACTGTTGAACCTAGAAAGAATGTATGTTGCATTCCTTATCGGTATATTTATATCATTTGCATTCTTTTATATTCATCAAGAAGCAACTATGAGCGATTTATTTGGCGATTTAGGAGGCGTGTTTGAAGACGGATATATTACAATGAATATAAGAGGATATAATCTTATATTCGGTGCTACAAGTATTACGTTATACACTATAGCTATGTGGTTAATATTCTTGTCAGTTATTACTTTACTTCTTTTTAAGACTATGAATATTTACTCAATTATAAAATATAATAAAGTCCATTCAATTACGGATTTAAAGCTAAAATTTAATGTAGTATATATGTTAGAAGCACTAGTTGTTCTGTGTTATATTTTAATGGCACTAGGTATGTTATTTATGTCCAGTATAAGTATGGGTATAGGGTTCTTTATTGGGATTTTATTTGTATCACTTATATATGTTTTAAAAAGGATTGAGTCTAAGCAAACTGTGGTATCAAAATGAAAAAAAACATCTTCCCTATAGTATTATTTATTGGGATTATATTAATAGGAGTATATACATTAATTACTGATAGGATGCCACCAATAATTAATGTGTCTAATACTATAGAAAATGAGTATCATATAGGCTCTGAACTACCAAGTTTTATAGAAGTTATTTCGGTTGAAGATAATGAACTAGGAGAGGTCGAATTAGTGGTTTCATATGATGATGTTAATATGAATGAAATTGGAGAATACTTTATTAATGTATCAGCAACCGATAAAGCAGGTAATACATCAAACAAATCAATTAAGATTTATGTAAAGGATTTAGAGCCCCCTCTGATTAACGGATATAGGGATATTTATTATGTACAAGGGGATTCCCTTCCTGATTACACATCACATATTTCTGTTTATGATAATCATCACGATGTTATGGTTGAGGATGTCATAATTGATGATACGAAAGTTGATTATAATACGTTAGGAACATATGATCTTACATATAGTCTAAGTGATGGCGATAATACATCAAAAGTATATATTAACGTCCATGTCGTTGATGAGGTTCCTAGCAACTTAGAAATCCAAATCGGTGATACCCTCAACATGAAAACAAAAGATCATCATAAGAATGTAGTATTTAATGAAACCTGGTTAGATGATGTCACTTTAAGCACAATGATGTCCAATAGCGGTAAGTCATCTAGATCTAATCATTCGTTCGATGGTGATGTGCAAAGTGAACTTGAGGAACTGAGTATTAATAATGAGGTTTTTGATACACATTTCAACACGGTCATGAACTATATTGAATCACATTATGATTTATCATTAATGAGTAGTGCTAGAGTACAGTTTCTAGAGACATCATATATTAGTAATCATGTCACGTTACCGCAAAGTTATAATCTAGACGCATATCAAAAAGATATCTCATCCGATTTTTTAAGTGCGCTTGAGCGCATTGATAATAATGAATTAACCTATAATACTTTTTTTGATCATTTTGGCACACATGTAATAGTAGAAAAAAGCTACGGAAAAGAATTCTCATTAGTGTGTGTTGAGGTAAATGAGGATTACCAATTTAGAAAAAATGGAGATCCTTGTGATTACAATTCATTAAGTTTATTAGATTCCAAGGCATCATCATTTACAGTTGCGCAAACAAACAAAACATCTATAGTATCAATCTCGAAAGCAAGTCTTTCCCCTATCGCCAAGATTAATGAGAAAAATAGTGATTTGATTAATGACTGGTATAATGAAAATGAGGCATATGTACTTATCGAGTTTGGTCCTGATAATAGAGGGCTAAGACCAATTTATCAGGCTATTCCAGAAACGTATGCGCATTTAAAATCCCAAATGGAAACGGCTTTAAACAACTATATTCATTAAGTTTAAGCTAGATTCAATATTCGTTCAGAGATTATACGCCTCATTATAAAACTACCTACCCATTTCATATAAGATAGATAACTAATCATAACGAATTTTTGTTACGGCGAGTCTTATCATAAGTCGTTTTAACTATTGATAAAAATAGTATATAAAAGGCCATTAAAAAAATCGTTAAAGGCGTTTTTCTATGCTTAGATTGCATATATAGTTGAACTTATAGGAAGAAAACGTAGGAAAAAATAAAGTCGAAAGAAGACATATTGACTATGAAGAAGAAATAATCGCGAGAGTGTAAAACCACGATTATTCACTAGCAAGTCCAATAAACTGATATAATGAATCTTGAATAATAAATTAGAAACGCTATACTATGATTAGGGAATAGTGAACATAATAGTTAAACATGCTTACCTGTCTATGCTTTTTTTATTGCTAATAGCTAATGCTGGTACTACTACAACAAAACCATGATAGGAAGACAGACAACTAATACATACAAGCTAAAAAATCAATGACTCAAGAGAAACATTTGAGCGTTGCTATATGCCTACATACTGTTGAGAGGTGAATTATGAAAGATCCAACAAGTCTAATAGAGTTTAGAAAGAGAAGAATTCAAAGTGGAAAAAACGCAAGGTTATATTGGAGTATACTCTATATTGCATCTGTGATTATCTGGTTTATCATTAAAGACGTTGAGGTGCTTCCATCTTTACCATTGTTTATATTTCTCTATTTGATGACTGTTTTCTTAATGTCATTGCGACTAGATATGGAGAGAAAAAAGTTAAGTAAACTGTTGAAAAATGAAAATGAATGCGTTAAGTAGTATCACCTGTATTGGTTAAAAGACCATCAATTTTGCCTGTCACTGAAAAAGTCTATGAAAATTCATAGACTTTTTCAATAAAAGAGAAATCTTGTAAAAATTAAGCGTCAAATAGCGGACTTAAAAAAGAATGATGAATTTCATCATTCATTCAGATAAATTCCAAACTGTTAGATATAGTCGAATTAGTGGAGTGCTATCTCTAAAATTTGGTTTTTATTTATCAGTCAATATATATTCTATTGTATTCGATATGGAGTAAGTTTGATGGTTAAGATGTCAAGTTTAAACCCCGAACTCAATGATGATGAATGGGTATATATAAAATAATAACATCAAACAAGGATGGACAATCCTACGTTGTATACCTTATATTTTGATAAGAATTTCATATCAAAGCTACACTTTAAAATGTTATAGCGAGGCATATTATAAATAAATACAACGCTTGTTATAAAAGTCTATAAAAAGGCATTTTAAGGTATTTAATATATAATTAAACATCACATCCGATTTTAATAAATAAGTATAAAATAATATAAGTAGTATAAGTAAGAATATCTAAGAAATTTATGATTTAAAAATTATTGTAAGCAATATTCTCTCATGATATCATTAGGCTGAGGAAGATTTAGAATCTAATGTCATCTACGTTTAAATAAGAAAAATATTATTCACTAGCTTATATAATTTATATAAGCTATTTAAATAACATTTTTAAAGTATGGTATAGGGAAAAAGCATTTACTTTAGGAAATAGTAATAAATTGCTATAAAAAAGGTAAATATCAAGGAATTAGTATTGGAATAGTAACCAGAGTAGCTAAAAGCTTGGCAGTAGATTTAATAATTAAAAAAGTGCAAGGTTATTTACTGAAAAGAAAACAATCAAATATCGAGTTAGTAATAACAAAAAAGAATTAAATGAAAGAATCAAGACTCACGATAATAAGATACCTAAAGGCAGAAGTAACGAGAGGAAGATTAAATATAAAGGTGTTATGATTTATGATAATAAAGACAAAGAGAGATATGATGATATATTTGATGTTGAAGAGGTAATGATTGAATATGGTTTACACACTGTTAGTTGTCATCATATAGGAGAGAGATACTCTATCTTTCAAATCCAGTAGACCACCTATTAACGATGCATAAGGTAATTATGAAATTGTTGAAATAGAAGAATAATATTGTTAAATTCTCTTTTTCAACATTTCATCCAAATAAACATATACACCAGCTGTCCATCCTAGCATCTCTGTTATTTCATATTCATTATGTTGTGATTTTGATCCTGTTTGGACATCGTACTTTTCCCACAACTTGTTAGTTACCAGATAGTCAGCATTAACTGTTTTAATGTATTTTTTTGCAACACGTAAAGCTGATTCGTGTAAACCAGCAATTTCAAGTGATTTAACACAAAAGTAAACCAGGGGAGGCCACATATTAGGAAAGTCCCATTGGTATGTTTGTTTGCCGTTTGTTTTTTCAATGGCACACAATCCATTATTGTACTCTAGTTTTTTTAATAAAGTTTCGTGTACTGCTTTACCCGGGATATGTATTCCAACCAATGATGGTAAAAAACTCGCTGCGGTTGTTAAATGGGATAAAGTGTGCGTTGCCCAATTATAATCTCTATAAATGCCATCTGCAGAACTTAAATACATTGTCATGCGCATTTTACGTAGCTTCGCGTATTTTTCGTAATGAGAGGCTTTTTCTATAGATCCTATAGTTTCTAAGGCTTCTGCCAAAAATAACTCATTATGATAAATTATTGCATTTAAATCTACGGGATTATATTCATCACATTTTCCATTAAACCGTGGAGTGAAATCCCAACCGCTTTCGGCTTCTGCCAAGTAAGAATATCCTAATGACTCTGATGGCTTTTCTTTAAGTTGTAATCGATTTATTACATAGGCAGAAAAATCTAGCAATTCTTTTGCGGATGCATTGTTTCCATATATATTTAGACCATTTTTTGAAACTCGTTCTCGCATCCAAAAATCATACTCTTTTTCTACATAAGGCAAAACACTTTTTAGCCAATCTATATCCTGAGTATGTCGATAATAACTTTCTACCATCCATGCCAGTAGTGGAGGCTGAGAACGGTTTAAAAACGATCTAGATAAACCATTAGGAACAAAACCATAAAGTTTGATTACATGGATAAAATTCATAATATTATTTAGAGCAAGCGTTTCATATCCATCTGTGATCAAGCCTATATTTGTAAAATAAGCATCCCAATAGATTAGTGTTTTAAAAACACCATCTTTACACGGAGGAACATATGGGTATGGAAGCGCAAATGAAAAATCTGTTTCTTTTGGTGATGTAATAACGCTTTCTTGCCAAGATTTTTTGATATAATGCCTAACTGAATTATTCAACATGGTGTACCTCTCAAATATAAAATTTTTGATTTTTTTATTGGTTCTTTTTAAACTTCATGTTAAACTACACGTGTAGTCAATATCATTATATGTCTATTTCTCGTTGGTGTCAATCACTTATAGATAATATAATAAAACTATAAATAATTTAAAATGCATTTTAAGGAGTGGTGCTTTATCAAAAAAATACATATACCTCGCAAACCAATAATAGGGTTATATACTGTAGGTTTAGAGGCATATTGGGATCAGTTTGAAGGACTTAAAGAACGACTGATAAGTTATGGAAAATTTATAGAAACGGAAATGCAACATCTAGGAGGCGACATTAAAAACTATGGACTTGTAGATAATGAGTACAAAGCTCGCGAAGCAGGAGAGTGGTTTAATGCACAAAATGTTGACTTGATATTTTGTCATGTAGCAACATACGCAACAAGTAGTTGCATTATTCCTATCCATCAGATTTGTAGTGCAAAACTGGTGTTATTAAACCTTCAACCCACTGCAAAACTGGACTATGATAAAACAACGACTGGAGAGTGGCTAGCAAATTGCAATGCTTGTGCTGTACCAGAATTTACAAATGCTTTACATCGCAATCATATAAAGTATGATATTATAAGTGGACTGTTAGGTAAGAAAAATGATTCCGATATTTTTTTGGCCAATGAAAAAACATCAGATTGTGCTGAAGCAATTCAGGCATGGAAGAATATTCATGAGTGGATACAAGCTGCTAAAGTATTAAGGAATTTAAAGCATGCCCGTTTTGGTTTTTTAGGAAACACTTATAGCGGGATGTTAGATATGTATACTGATTTAACTCAAGTCCACAATGCAACACAAGCCCATGTAGAAGTGCTGGAAATGTGTGATTTAGACAAATATGTTAGTGATGTAACTGTTAATGAGATGGATGAAAAGTTAGATGAAATAAATGATATGTTTACTATCAGTAGTGATGACTCAAGTGACCCAATCGCTAAACGACCAACAAAATCACAATTGTTATGGGCGGCTAAAGTCGCCTCTGCTCAAGAAAAAATGGTTAAAGATAAAAATTTACATGGATTAGCATATTATTATCATGGTGCAGATGGTAATCAGTATGAAAAAATCCAATCAGGTTTTATTGCTGGTCATTCTTTGTTGACCGCGAAAGGAATACCATGTTCAGGAGAAGGCGATATCAAAACATTAATTGCAATGAAAATTAGTGATTTGTTAGGTGTCGGTGGATCTTTTTGCGAAATAGTTACAACTGATTATGATTTAGGAACTATTCTTGTTGGTCATGATGGACCATTTCATCTAGATATTACTAAGGAAAAACCTGTACTCAGAGGCATGGGAATATATCATGGCAAACGCGGTAGCGGTGTCTCTGTTGAGGCTAAAGTAGATAAAGGCCCTATTACGACACTCAATATAACGCAAGATTTAAAGGGGCGTTTCATAATGATTGTTGGAGAAGGTGAATCTTTAGATGCACCTGTTATGAAAATAGGTAACACACAGACACATGTACGATTTCCAATGCTTCCAGACGCATATATGAATCATTGGTTCTCTAAAAACCCAACGCATCATTTTGCCATCTCGATTGGTCATAATGCGGATCAACTTGAAAAATGCGCAAAAATGTTAGGATGGAAATTTATCGATTTAAGACATGACATAAAAGGAGACTTTGATGAGGAAGTATAATGGAAAAGGGAATTGGATATGGACAGATAATAACCAAAAGAAAAATGATTGGGTGATGTTTCGAAAGACAATTTTTATTAAAGAAATACCTTCAAAAGTTGTCTTTAATATCGCCGTAGATAGTAAATATTGGTTATATATCAACGGAAAAGCAGTTGTTTACGAAGGCGGGCTCAATAGAGGTCCTTTTTATAACGCTGGTTATATTGATGTTGTTGAGGTATCAAACTATTTAAATGAGGGTGAAAATACTATAGCTTGTTTGGTTTGGTATTGGGGAAATGAGGGTCGTAATAATATCGATAGTACACAAGCAGGATTTTTACTTTACGCTGAGGGTATACAACTTATTTCAGATGAAACTTGGAAAGCATCAAGAATAGACTCATACATAGATACTATGGCGCCATATCCATCTTATTTATTTGGAGGCTACAATATTGGTTTTGATGCAAATAGGGGAAATCAAAACTTCTTTGAAAAAAAATTTGATGATACAAATTGGAAGAAGGCAATTCTTCTAGGAAAATATCCGCAAGAACCCTGGAATGATCTCTATGTACGTCCAATTCCACTATATACTTTTACGGAGTTAAAATCCTTTGAAAAAATTGATATCAATCAATTAAGGTATACGTGTAGTTTACCACATGCAATGCACGCATCCATAGCATTCGAAGTCTTTGCCTCTAAAGGAACGATAATATATATTAAAACGGATCGATACATTGTTCATGGCGGCCCCGGTGAAGAAGAAAAAAAATATCGTGGACATCGAGTTGAGTATCATTGTAAAGATGGTGTAAATCGTTTTGAAACTCTTTGGCCATTATATGGAGAGTCTCTTATTATTGATGTTTCAAATCCTTTAGAAATAACACATTTAAGGTATCGTGAAGTTGGCTACAATACAGAGTTAAAAGGTGATTTTTCTACCGGAATTACTGCTGTAAATCGTTTTGTAGAAAAAGCTAAACGAACTCTTTATGTTTGTATGAGAGACAATTTCATGGATTGTCCGGATAGAGAAAAGGGACAATGGATAGGTGATGTCAGTATTCAAGTTCCCCAAGTATTTTTCTTAGCAGACGAGGCAAGTCACGCACTAATAAAGAAATCAATTATGGATTTTATTAACTTGCGTCACGGTGATGTTCTCCTTGGTAATATTCCTGGAAAAGATGCTATAGAGTTGCCAGCACAATCACTACATGCCTTGGGTCAACAAGGATTTATTGCTACGTACTATGATTATACAAATGATATTGGCATTTTAAAACAAGTATTTAAACCGATTATTAATTATGTGAAGCTTTGGGGCATACAAGACAACGGATGTCTTGTTCATCGTAAAGGTGATTGGGATTGGTATGATCATCTAGACAACGTAGACAATATTCTTTTGGAACATTTACGGTATTATGATACGTTGTGTTTCACATTAAAGATAGCAACAATAATAGATGATCATAGCGAAGATGTATTTTTATTAGAAAGAAAAGAAAAGATGTTTAAAGCTTTTTCAATGTTTTCGACAACAAATGGCTATACCTCATCAGATTTTGTTGATGCACGAGCTAATGCATTGGCAATTGTTTTAGGAGTTGTACCAAAAAGTAACTATTCGATAGTTAAAAATGTATTGCTGAACAACTTCGATGCCTCGCCGTATATGGAAGCAACTATACTTGAAGCCCTTTGGATGCTGGATTTGGGTAAGGAAGCATTAGATAGGACTTTACACCGTTATCGAGCGATGATTGACAGCGACGATTCAACACTTTGGGAAAATTTTGATACTTTCGGAACTAAAAATCATGCTTGGTCTGGATATCCATTGGTCTTATTTTATCGTTATATTGCAGGTATTTCTATATCTGAGAATGGCAGTTTCGTAACATTTAAACCAAATACCCAAGTGTTGAAGACTTATCATATTAAAATTCCAGTTCAAAACGGTTTATTATTAGCTTCAGTCGAAAAAAATAATCATTTGTTGACCGTGAAAATAATCGTACCAAATGTGACCATTGACTTAGTATTAGACAATCAGCTGCTAGGTGTTGAAAAATTAACTGATGTTGTTACTAAGGAAACATTTGATGTTGTAAAAGAACGCTTAAGTAGCGGTGAATATGAATTTTTCTATAAGTACTAATAATTGAACGAAAGAAAATGCTTACATCTTTTATTGACAAAATCAATTTTTATGCATATAATGTATTTGACTACACGTGTAGCAAACTTATGGAGGTATAAGATGAAAAGGATAATAATTGTTGCCATAATTGTGTTTTTAACATTTATTTCAAGCGCTTTACAAACTGTTTCTGCAGCGGTTACTAAACCAGATATTTCAGAAATGTCTAGTGGATTAGTATGGCCAGAAGATGGCGATATCGTTGATGGAGAATTGGAACCTGAAAATAAGGGAATGTTTGTTGTTAACAGTTCAGAGAAACGGGTTTTTCCTGTAGACGATCAGAACAGCTATACAAGTATCAATGAGTCTTTTTTAATCCCAACACTTGTAACTGGAGTGTCTAGTGCAAATGTTAAAGAAGACGGTGAAGTTGTATCAAAGAATACAGATGAGTTAACATTTTTTGTAGAGACAGAGATTACCTTTGGAACATATGACGGTTCTGAAGGGTGGAAAGGTGCAGGAGTACATATTCGTGGTTATGCCGCTAATCAGATGCGTGTTCGTATTTTACGAGACTTAGGACAAAAAGGAAGCGCAGATTTGTTTATTGAACATGTTGACAATGGCGTTGGCACAGAATTGGCTACGGTTACTTTACCATTTACTGCAGAAGAAGGCGATACATTAGATGTAGAAATTTTGTCTACACCTACTTCACTTTCTGTATGGGTCAATAATCAGTTGTTTATTGACGAAATTACGACACCAGAATTGCCGATAAGTGTAGGCATGTACTATGCTCATAATGAGGCATTATTTAATGATTTTGCTATGGTTTTTTTAGATGATATAGTTGGACTGGAAGATGGGTTTGTGTCAACTGATTTACCAGAAGGTAACGAGAATATTTTTGACTTAGACTCAACTGTTTCCAGTGATGGTCATATTTGGAGTACATCAGCTGACCTTACATTGTCAAATCAAGTTGTGTCAAACACATCAACGAGTTTCCAAGATACTTACTTAGTTTTAAATGACTACACTACACAATCGTATATTGATAAGGTTGAAGGAGAAGATACAGTTGAAACATTGAATGGAGAAATTCCTTTTTATATAAGAGCAACGCTTTCTCCTAGTGAGTATCAAGATAGTGAAGAATGGTATAGTATGGGAATAACTTTCAAAAAAGATGATACAAATGCAATAAGTGCTTTACTAAG
Organism: uncultured Candidatus Izemoplasmatales bacterium; assembly: GCA_964643385.1. Classification (GTDB taxonomy): domain Bacteria; phylum Bacillota_I; class Bacilli_A; order Izemoplasmatales; family Izemoplasmataceae; genus SLQR01. The sequence continues at coordinate 15,841 of CAZXSS010000014.1, read as the reverse complement.
ACGTAATGGCAATATTTATATTGTCAATCATAATAACGGCCAAGAGCAATACATACTGTATCAAGCGGCACAATCATTTAATGAGTTCGCTGTTGATGATGATATAGAGATGGAAATCGTTTCTACTATTGATAGTGTATCAGTGTATCTCAATGGAAACTTAGAGATTGATCGCTTAGACATAACCAAATATTATGATGCAGAGGGAACAACAGAACTTGGTGAAACTGGGGCGGAATCAATGGAACATACCGTGGGAACTTGGTTTGCATATACAGCTGGAACGGTGACGTTACATGAGGCATATTTCCTTCAAGAAGTTGAACTGATAGATATTAACACACCTCCTGAGGAAGAAGAAACATATCCTGTTGAAGAAACATTGCCTAATAATTATGATACTATTGAACCTCCAGAATATGACCATAATCAAGGTAGTATCTATTATATTATTGGTGGCATATTATTCGGAATCGTCAATACGATATTGATTACAACAATTATAATAGTTAAAACAAGGAGTGCTTAAAATGAAAAAAATATTTTTGATAGGACTAATAATCGTAAGTGCAATATCTCTTTATGGTTGTGGAGATGCTTTTCAAAGCCCATCAAGACAACAATCTGGTGATACGACATCATTGCGTTTTTTACATATATGGCCAGAGCATGAAGAGACATTAAGAAAAATAGCAAATGATTTTACGATAGAAAATCCTGATATTATTATCGATACGACAATAGTACCATTCAATGAAGTCGATACGGTTTTGAATTCGGCATCGATTGGCGGTACTGTACCAGATATTTTCTTTCAATGGACGCATCAAATAGACCGTTGGGCTGAAGATGAGGTCACTTTAGATCTGACGCCGTATTTAGATGATGAATGGGTTGACGGATTTCGCAATGGTGAACAACTTTTAGAAATGGGAAAATTTGCAGGGGAGTATCATAATATTCCTTTTAGAGCAACTGGTTTTTTAGTAATCTATAATAAAACCTTCTTTGATGAACATGGATATACTGTGCCTAATAACGTTCAAGAGTTTGAAAATATAATGCAACAGATTGCAAATCAAGGGCTCGTACCTTTATCTGTATATGGTTCAATAGGTGGAACGCACTCTCAAATCGTAGATGTTTATAATAGATATCGTGATATTCAATATGGTATGGTTAACGACCCTAATTACCGCACAGCACGTTTGTTACCAGATGCAGAGTATAGCCAATCTGAAGGATTTACTGATATCTATGATCAATCAAGCATAAAAATATTAGAGAAGGTAAAAGGATATCGAGATCTTGGGTATGTCCCACAAGCAGTCAATGGCATGGGACGTGAAGATGCGATGAACCGCTTCATTGACGAACAATCGCCAATGATTTTGGCAAACAATAATGAACTAAGTATTTTAACTCAAGGCCTTCCGGATGATGTTGAAGTAGGCGCGTTTGCTATTCCAGGGCCTGAAGGGGTCGAAGAAACTTATGTTTTTGGTGGATTGGATGGATTCTCAGTATCTCGAACCACAAGATATCCAGATGAAGCCGTTAAATTTCTACAATATTTAACAAGTATTGATGTCCAACAATATTTTTCTGATGAAGAAAAAAGTATTATGGTACATGATGATGTTGTATATAATGACCCTATGCAAAGTATTATCGCAAATGAAATGCAATATATTGGCAGATTCATGTTGAATCCTGATTTCACACCAGGTCAATACGGAGAGCTAAGTGCTGCAGCAATGGCAGATTATCTCGGTGGAGTATATAGTGGAGATGCCGAAGATTTAATGCTATATATGTTAAATAACACGCATCGCGCATTAAAAGATGAAGATTTAGAATTTATTATACCAACATATGATAAACAGGATTCAGATGATACGTGGCTAGACTAATCGGACTATTTTGAGATGGGAGGTACCTCTTCATGATTAATGTTAAATCTATGAAAAAATCCAAGGAAATATACGGTTGGTTACTAGTCTTGCCTGCAATATTATCACTATTAATTTTTATTGTTTACCCTTTGATTTTTGCAGGGATTATGAGTTTTACTAATTGGAAAGCATTGTTTATTAATGTTGAATTTATAGGGTGGACAAACTATCGTTGGCTCTTCTCATCTGAAGGTGCAATGTTTTGGGAAGGTCTTAAGATCAGTTTTCAGTTTGCATTTTTATCTACGATACTTCAAACAGCAATCGGTTTTTTTCTAGCAGCGATTCTTTATAATTTAACATATCGCATGCAAAAAATATATAAAGTTCTACTTTATACACCAGTACTCCTACCAGCAGCCGTTGTGTCAGTAATGTGGGCATTTATTTTTAAGCCAGATGTAGGTTTAATTGATCAGTTTTTCGAACGTATTTTTGGCATAACAAATACACCATTGTGGATAGCAGATTCTGATATTGCAATCTATTCTGTTATTATTGCTAATACGTGGCGTTTTGTAGGAATCACAATGATTATTTATTTTGTTGCCATGAACGCAATTTCTACCGATATCATTGAGAGCGCTCGAATTGATGGCGCATCAAAAATGCAAATTCTATTTCGGATTATGTTCCCATTAACAATAAGATCAACACAAATTAATATCTTATTATCTATTATTGGTGGAATGAAGTCGTTTGATTTATTTTATCTTCTAACTGGTGGACAAGCAGGCACCAGGGTTGTTGGCTTACATATCTATAAAACCGCTTTTGAGTATAACCAGTTTGCACGTGCAGTTACAATGGCGCTAGTATTAACGGTGATTATTGGTGGTCTTACACTGTTTGTCAACTTGGCCTTTAAAAGAGTGGAGGATTATTAAATGAGTACAAATATAATCTCTATTCGTAAGCAAAAATATAAAAAGTATTTGTCTATATATTTAGGGTTTGTTCTAATGCTTATAATCACAATTGTTGTCCTTTATCCAATTGTATTTGTTTTTATTACCTCTATTCGCGAATATGCATTCATTATTTCAAACCCATTTGGACTCAATGGAATTCGCTTTGAAAATTATACCGATGCTTGGTCTAAAAGTAATTTTTCTATATATTTTGTTAATAGTGTTATTGTATCGTCATTGGCTATTATTGCACATATTTTCTTTGTAGCTTTGTTCTCATTTGCAATTGGTACATTACAGTTTAAAGGGTCAAAGATTGTTATGTTTGGATTGTTATCAACAATGTTTATTACTGGTGAGGTAACATCAGTTCCAATGTTTTTATTGTTTAGAGAATTTAATTTTTTAAATACATTATATGCACTTATTATACCGGCTATGTTTGGTCCGAACGCCATTGGCGTTCTGATTGGTAGCAACTTTTTAAGAAAAGTACCTAAAGAAATGCGTGAAGCGGCCATTATTGATGGTGCCAATATTCTTAAAATATTCTGGTATATAGATTTACCAATGCTTAAGCCGATACTTGGATTGGTAGCAATCTTGGTATTTCAAGGTGTCTGGAGCGACTTTTTATGGCCGTTAATTACTGTTATAGGTAATGAAGCCGCATATACATTACCATTAGGTCTAATAAATTTCCAATCGCAATCAAACGCTGATTTTGGTGTTCTTGCTGCGGGACTTGTTATTATTACGGTGCCGATTTTATTAGTCTATATCTTATCATCTAAACACTTCATTAAAGGTGCAAGTGCAGGTGCAGTTAAAGGATAAATCTTAGGAGGATACTTATGAAATGGAAGTTAATCATACCAGTTGTTACAATTTTAAACCTTGTTGCTATTGGTATTCTAACCACAGGTTTTATTAAGGACAGAGAAACTGGTCCTAGTACACGATTTACGGATAACGATATTGTAGAAGTCTTTCACGATCAAGGACATGTTTTCATGCAACCTTTAGAGCCTTCTAGAGAAGATGATATTACATTTCGCATTAGAACATATAGAGGGAACGTAAAAGAAGCACAAATTCGTTATACATTTGATTATGAAGAAGATGACCCAGCATATCAAACAGCCAATATGGCGTTTGAAGGTGTCGATGAAACTGGGTATTATGAGTATTGGGTTGGGATTGTGCCAAAACAAAATAATCCTTTTAAATATTATTTTAAGTTAGAAAATGATCAAGAGTTTATTCACTATAATGCTAATGGCTTTAGTGATCCGAACGAAGACTTTAATAGTAGCAATGGTCACTTTTTAGTAAAACCTGGATTTCAAACTCCAGATTGGTCAAAAGGTGCAATTTGGTATTCAATTATGCCAGATAGTTTTTATAATGGTGATCCTCTTAACGATAAATACACACAAGAAGGTGTGTTTCAAAATCCTTGGGGAAATAGCCATTTCCACGGTAATGATTACTTTGGCGGTGATTTAAAGGGGATTGAAAAACAGCTTGACTATTTAGATAGTCTCGGTGTTAGTTCATTGCAATTGAACCCAATTTGGATTTCTACACATCAAGCAGGGTATGGTGCTTTTGACTTTACTCAAATTGATTCTGCTTTTGGAAATAACGATACTTTACATGATTTGTCAAGTTTGATGCATGATCGTGATATGTACATTACTTTAGATGGTGTTTTTAAGTATTTTAATGAAAATGGTGTTTGGTATAATCGCTATAATCGGTATCCTTTAGCTGGAGCGGTTAATCCTCGAGATCCATATTATCAAATTTACATGCGTGATGATTACAACAACATTATTCGTTCTTGGGGGAGTCCTGAAATTGACTTTTCCAATAAGCTCGCAAGAGAGCTTATTTACACAACCGATGAATCTGTTTTACAGCTTTATTATGATGACTTCGCGATTGATGGGTTTCGGTTAGATGTAGGTGAATCTTTACGGGGAAGCGACCCAGATAATTGGGGTGATGCTGACCAAATCATTAAGGACATGCGACGCTATATTAAAGCACTTGATGAGGATAATTTATTGATGTCAGAACACGGTTCAGGTGATTTAATCTTTGATTATACGCTTGATACAAAATGGAACTATGGATTTGGGTGGCCAGTTCGTGATTGGGCTGCTGGAATATCAAATAATGTAGTCTTAAACTCGCGACTTGTTGAAGAAATTAACCGTATGCCTAGACCAATAGCGAACGCAAGTTATAACTTTTTAACAACCCATGACGAATCAAGAATATTTAACTATGTTGATGGTGATGTTTATGCAATGAATGCAGCGAACTTACTTCAAATGACATATATTGGTGCACCAAGTATTTACTTTGGTGATGAAATCGGAATGATTAGTAATGCCAATCCAGGTGTTAGCGATAAAGCGCCAACAAGCTTTGATTCCTTTAATTGGGACACATCAGAATGGAATTATGAAGTATTTCATTATTTTATGATGTTATCACAGTTACGACAAGACTATGAAAAAGTATTTAAAGATGGTGTCTACGTGTCTTTATTAGTAGACAGCGATATTTTGGCTTATGGCCGATGGAATGAAGGCGGTAAAGTAATTACAGCCGTTAATAATAGCGATCAAGTTATTGAGGATGTTAAACTAGAAGCTCGACAACTTAGTATTCCTGATGGGACTAAGCTAACTGACTATTTGTCTGGTAATGTGTATACCGTCGTAGATGGCTATGTTACCATCGATGTAATGCCTGGTGGTGCAGCTTTAGTAGATGGCGATATAACTAGTGATTATATAGGTATGTTTAAAACAAACGATTATGGTCAACTAACACGCCAAAATGTTCGAGACTATACAACATTTGGTCGAGGAACTGTAGAAGACGGATTAAATAGTTGGATGCCAGTATTTAATAATGGATATATTGATTTTACGTATAAAGAGAATCGTTCTGGAAGTGGCTTTGCTGGATTCGAAGATGTATATAATGAAACGCTTTATGGCATAGTTGTTGCTGATGACGGTACTGTATCAATACAATATAGAGACAAAGGTGATAGTGCTTTAAGTGAGGGACACGAACTAAATATTAGTGACGGCGATCGTCTGAGAATTATGCGGCACGATAACAACCGTTTTGGGGTCTATATAATGGAAGATGACATGTGGACACCAGTTAGTAATCAATTAGAGTACGTTAATATGAATTATGAAATTCGAGCAGGATTTCAAGCGATATCTGAAGAGTTTACATTCCATGATGTCAACATTGAGTCGACTTCAAATCAACTTGCAGATGATTTTAATCAAGGTCTCGGGAATATGATTATCCAAAACGGACTTACTTACACTATCGATAATCAACGACTTGAGGTAGAATCAACCGAAGATCCCATTATGATTGATGTACAAGCCCCTTACGGTGACTGGACCTTTAAGAGCGCATTTGAGACAACCTTAAATGATGAAGGTTCGTATGCGGGCATCAAAGTACTACAAGATGAGAATCATTATATCGTTGGAGGGCGACTTCATTTAGATGGCGCTGATCATATATTTATTGGTCAAGTTGTTGATGGAGAGTTGATGGTTTATGAAACCAAAGAGACTGTCGCGACTCAAATTACTGTACAACTCGAAAAACAAGGTTCTAATTATCGTCTTACGTATGATGAAGGTAACGGCTGGGAATCACTCGACGCAACAATAACCGCAAATTATTCTCGTCTAATTACAGGGACAATTATTGAAAATGGTACGCTTTCTATGGAATATATATCATTTGGTGATAGTATCAATGATTCAGGTAGTTATGGAAACCATCAGTATATTGGCGAATTAGATTTAACACTAGAAGAGAATGGATTTGTATTTAATCGTCAATCATACGAAGTTGACAATGGTGAATGGGTATATGATGTTGGCGGTTTTAGACAAACCGATGTAGACATTTCACAACATAAACTTAATTACACAAGTGCACTATTTAATAATCACAAATCCGAGTTCACATGGGAAATACATGATATGGATGAACAGGGCTCTTTAATCTATCGTTTTGGATTTGATGACTTTTCTACTGATGAAAGTATTGGGTATGTATTAAAACTTGATGCTGATGGATTAGTATCTCTAATCTACAATGATGAAACTATTGACACTGCGAACTTAGAATCATTTTCATTACCATCAAATCATCGGTTCGTCATCGATGTATCAAACGATATGATTCGCATTTATCACGGACAAGACTCTACACCACTCTTTAGTGTTGAAGATACCGCATTTGGTCCGACAAGAATGCAGATGATAGGAAATCAAGTCGATTATACGCTTGTTAGTCCGAATGTGTTCCACCATGCACCGAATTGGCTTATTGGAAAAGGTAGTATATCTGGTGTTGATGGTGAATTGTCGCTTCGCATTCAAAACAACGAAACCCCATATCACTATTCATATATTGCCAATAATGCCGTGTCAGATTTTATGTTCGCAGCTAATGTCAAGTATGAAAAAGCGTCGATTCTGCGATCTGAGTTTGGTATGGTTATCGGTGGAGATGTTGGAAGCCACCCATTACATACAGGACTAATGTTAGGTGTTAATGATTTTAATCAACTATATTTAAAAGAAAACAATGAAATATTAACAACAGCTGACTTAGATGAAGATGTTAACATTCAAAGTTTCTACTTACTTGTTATTGTCCAAGATGGTGAGATTCGTGTCTATATTGATGAAAGCCTTGAGCCTACATTGGTATACGATGCAGAAAAAGCATTGGGTGGCACTTTAGGTTTTTACAGCGATTCAGCAAACGTTTCGTTAAAGTATGTTCATTTAGAAGGACTTGAACCAACACAAGATTATACACAATTGGATGGATATCAAACACGCACTATTGATGATCCACCACCACCAAACCCCTCTGTTTCAGATTCAATGGCAACAGAAGATATTTATATTGATTTAGATGATCCACAATCATTAGCTGTTTTAAACCGCTACAGTGGAAACTGGAAAATAGAAGATAATCAGCTTATTGCGATATCTGGTAGCGGAAACTGGACCGGAGGCGCTACATTTGCGGCTGGTAAATATGCTGATTTCGAGTTATCTTATGCCATTCGCATAGATGAAGGAGCTTTTGGCGGTGCGTTAATTAGGAAAAATAATTTTAATGATAATCATGAAGTATCAGGAATGTTATTGTACAAAAATATGGGGAATGGAGGCGTCGTCGGATATTTTGGATCAGAAATAATCCCTGTGAGTACAATTCCGATAGATGAAGATGGCTTTGCCCACATTACCATTCGTGCTGTAGGAAGCACTTTAGAAGTATCAGCAGGCGATGGTACAACCTATGAAACATTTACTTATGATATGGACGATGCCACAAGAGTTATTGCTGATGAAGGATATGTATCATTAATCAGCGGAAATTCAGTTTCAATCTTTAAAGATATATCGATACGTATCTTAGACAATCAAGGAAATTATATCAATCCTTAGTAAATATTACTAACTATTAAAAACATTATAAACTTCTTACCGGAGGCAACCCATGAAATCAAATATTACATTACCTTCATACGGAAATATTGCGTTTTGGGCATGGAATAAAAATATGTCTAATAAGCGCATCAAACACCAAATTGATGAATTTTCTAAACAAGGTCATCAAGGATTTTTCATTCATGCCCGCGCAGGACTAACTATCCCATATTTGGGAGAAGAATGGATGTCTTCGGTAGCATATGCAATCAACCAAGCAAAGCGTCATAATATGACGGTCTGGTTATATGATGAATATGGCTGGCCAAGTGGATTTGCGGGAGGTATTGTCCCTAATCAAGGAGAAGAATTTTGGTTAAAACACCTCGTATTTAAAAAAGGTCTCCCGCAAGCCACGCATTTAAGTAATATATTAGCAACGTATCAAAAAGACACTGATACATGGAAACGTGTACCAATAAACTCCCTTAACAAAAACAAAGAAACTTTGACTGTCGCTTATGATGTAGATAAACATTATGTTGATTTACTATATCCTAAAACAACACGAAAGTTTATTGAATCGACACATGAACAATACTATAAATTATTTGGCGATGAATTTGGAAAAACGATTAAAGGAATTTTTACCGACGAGCCACAAGTTTTTCACGCTAGTCGTGCTTGGAGTCCAGTAATTCGGGATATTATTTTAAATAATCAAGGCTATGATATTTTAGATAAACTCTACTTGCTCCTTGAAGATAATCAAGAAGCAGAAGACTTACGTTATGATTATTTTCAAGCAATTAACTCTGCTTTTCATGCAAATTTTGTTGAACCTTTAGCCAAATGGTGTGCTGACCACAAGATTGATTTAACTGGCCATTTTTCTGCCGAGGATGGGCTTGTCAATCAAATAGCTGACAATGCCGGTGTAATGGCTATGTATCCAACGTTTCAGATTCCTTCAATTGATTTCTTAGGTAAACGGCTACCGCCTATTGTGCTTTTAAAACAAGTTGAAAGTATCAAAAACCAATTTAGAAAACCTTATATCTTAAGTGAAACGTTTGGGTGTTCTGGGTGGAGTTCTACAATCGCAGATTATACATGGCTATGGGGTTATCAAGCTGCACATGGTGTTAATCTAGCAACTTTACATGGCACTATGTTTTCAATTAAAGGTATTCGTAAGCGTGATTATCCAGCATTTTTCTCATATCAATCATCTTGGTGGAATCAAATTCATTATTTGTTTGATTGGATGAAAAATATCAATACATTTTTATCTTCAGGTGATGTTTATCATAATGTATTAGTTCTTAATCCAATTCGTGATCTTTGGCGCAAGCGCTATATGACAGCACATCAAATACACCTTTCAAATCAGTATCGTGTTCTATTAGAAGCACTTAAAGCAAATCAACTTGACTTCGACCTTGCTGATGAATCATTGCTTGAAACATATGGCTTTGTTAGAAATAATCGGATTGGACTGAAAGAAAGAGACTATAAAATTTTAATTGTTCCAGAAATGCATCATCTAGAGCCATCTACAGAAGCTTTATTAAAGAAATTTATTTCCAAAGGTGGCAAAGTATACTTCGCCAACCAGATACCAATAATTAAAAACGATGAACTTAAACAAATAATATCAGAAACAGGAGTGATTGTTCAAAACCGCGCAGCGATGTGGCACAAATACTTTGAGAATAACAAGTATAATCGTAAAATCGCATTTTATTCACGAGATTTAACAACTTTATCTAGTTCATTATCAATTCGTATGGTTCATAAAAAAGATAATTCGCTCTGTTATGTGTTAAATGAATCGAAAATATCTACTGAAAACATGATTGGAAAATATTCAGGCAAAAAGCACATGACACGCATTAATATCCTCACAAAAGAACATCTGCCGATTCATTACTGGCATGAAAATAATGTAACATATTTCGAGCTTTCATTAGAAGCAATGGAGTCATGTTTGTTATCTTTTTCTAATCATAATTCAAAACGTTCAATTGAGCATGCTGTATCTAAGCAAAAAGTTAATTTAACCGTATTGCCGATTAAAGACAATACCTTTACGATAGATCGCTGTCGTTATCGCGTAGACAATGGAGTATTTAGTGATGAGCTTTTTGTTTTACATGCGGAATCTGAAATTTACCAGGCATCTGAAAAAGCGCAAACCGATCTTAATGTTATAGTACGATACGAGTTTTTTCTAGAAGATTTACCAAAATCATTAAATTTGAATCTCGAAACAGAAGATATTGATTTTGTTATATGCAATGGAACACAACTCTCATCGGAACCAATTTCATGGTTTATCGATTATGATATTCATGCTTATGATATTACATCTAAGGTTAAAAAAGGGGTAAATACCATTGATGTCAAATATAGTATTCCCTACATTGAAAGCGATTTTTCAGTTAACGAGGTTTTTGAAACAGAACGTAATCGCTTTAAGCGACCTGTAGAAATCGAATCAGTATATTTAACAGGCGATTTTGATGTTAATTATAATAAGGGCAAAATAACAAAAGGTGTTTACTATACATTATCAGATGGAGAGTTTGTTTTAACTAAGCAAATAGATAAAAATCCTCATAAAGATTTATCTCCGCAAGGACTATGGTTTTATCGTGGACAAACCGAATATATATTTCATTTTACCTGTCATAATGGGGATGATTATGTTCTTGAACTTGAACATTTTTCAGCGCCTGTGGCAGAGGTTTATGTTAATAATACCCTTGTCGGTGCTATCGTAACCCCCCCTTATCGTGTTTCACTTTCTACAGAACTTCGCGAGGGCAATAACATAATTAAAATCGTTGTCCAAAGTAGTAATCGCAACTTGTTAGGGCCTCATCACCATTATAAGAAAGATCCTGTATTTGTAGGACCAAGCACATTCAATGGAATTTACGGCTTTGAGGATTTTGTAAATTTTGATGCGCAAAACATCACATGGCGTGATGCATATCACTTTATTGAGTTTAAATTAGGAACTGTGTGGCTTGTAAAAAATGAAATAAGTGAATAACATCTAAAGTTTTAGATATTTTGTAAAAAATATTGTATAATTAACTTGGTGATAATATGAAGACAACACGCAAAGATGTAGCAAAAAAGGCAGGAGTCAGTGAACAGACTGTTTCCTATATTTTAAATAATTCTCGTAAATTCTCTCCGGATGTTGTTAATCGTGTACAACAAGCAGTAGAAGAATTGAGTTATAAGCCCAATATGGCTGCTAGAAGTCTATTAACAAACCGGAGTTATACAATTAGTGTCATTGTGCATGATATCGCAAACCCGATTTTCAATGAAATAATGGTTGGGTTACAAAGAGCGGCTCATAAGAGCAACTATTTTGTGACACTTTCCGATCCTCATGGAGATATCGATAAATATGTGGTAGATTTAATTTCTCGAAATACAGATGCAGTATTCATCTATGTACTTGCAATGTATCAAGACATTTCATTTCTAAAAGATTTGATTGATTGTGACATAAAGGTTGTTATTGGTGGTAATGTTGAAATTTCAGATTCTTATATTGCAGAAAATGTTTCGATTCTTGATGCACACCACTCAGATGGTGTCCGTCAAATTCTTGAGTATCTTTATAAAATTGGGCACGAAGATATCGTCTACCTTTCAGGTCTAGGACCTGAATCTAAATTAGATTTTCGTTATCGAGCCTTTAAAGAACATTATTATAGAATATTCAATCGTAAGCCTGTTATATTAGAAAATATTCCACCATATGATACAAGTGTTAAAATCGGCTATAGAATGGCAAAAAAGTTACTAAACGATGGCATACCTGTGACCGCGGTCGTAGCAACAAACGACTTAATGGCTTATGGCGTTATTGATGCCTTTAAAGAAGAAGGCATTTCAGTACCTGAAGATATAAGCGTTATAGGAATTGATGATATGATGTTTTCAAAATATTTTGATCCATCATTAACATCATTGAGTTTTGATAAAGAAAAATATGGAGAGCGTGTCTTTGAAAAAATTTATAGTCTGATTAATAAAACAGGTAAACATGACACGTCTTTAGTAAAAACTAAGTTAAAAGTGCGAAATTCAACAATGCCACTACGCTAGTTTTTATTTAACTAAATATACTACAGGTGTAGTTTAATTTAACTTATCTAAACATGTTATATAATATATTTTTTACGACACATTACTACACGTGTAGTAGTTGGTTGCAGCAAATGTATATGTAAGAAAGGATAGAAGATTATGAATCTAGACACAAAAAATTATGAAGCGGCAAAAAAAGTTTATGCTGAATTTGGCATTGATACAGACCAAGCACTTAAGCAATTAAAGAACATTACTATTTCAGTTCCTTGCTGGCAACTCGATGATGTACAAGGATTTGAAGATAACACATCTGAACTGACAGGTGGTATTGCTGTAACAGGAGATTATCCTGGCAAACCTGATAATATTACTTCATTTCAAGAACATGTAAAACTAGCCATGCGTTATATCCCAGGTAATAAAAAACTAAGTTTACATGCTATTTATCTTGATTCTAAAGACCCCATCGACCGAAATGAAATCCAACCAAAACATTTTGCATCTTGGGTTAAGTTAGCGAAAGAGCAGAACTTTGGACTTGATTTTAATCCGACATTATTTTCTCATAAAAAAAGTCTTAAAGGCACTTTATCACATCCTGATAAAACCATTAGAAAATTTTGGATTGAACATGTGAAACGCTCTAGAAGAATTGGAGAATATTTTGGTAGAGAATTAGGCCAAAAATGCATTACTAATATATGGATTCCAGATGGTTCTAAAGAGGTGCCAATTGATACATTAGCACCAAGAAAAAGACTTAAAGAAAGTCTCGATGAAATTTTCAAAGATAATATAGATAGCTCTTATAATATGGATTCAGTTGAAAGTAAGTTATTTGGTATAGGAACTGAAAGTTATGTGGTTGGCAGTCATGAATTTTATACAAATTATGTAATGAATCGCGATGATCCATCAGTAATGATTTGTCTAGATGCAGGGCATTATCATCCAACCGAAATTGTAAGTCAAAAATTGTCTTCTTATTTGGCATTTAATAAATCAATAAACTTACATGTGAGTCGTCCTGTACGCTGGGACAGTGATCATATTGTATTATTCGATGACGAGACTATGGCTATTGCTAGAGAAATAGTTCGAATGAAAGCATTTGATCGAATCAATATAGGGCTTGATTTCTTCGATGGGACTATAAATCGTGTTATGGCTGTCGTTATTGGAGCCAGAAGTATACAAAAGGCACTACTCAAAGCACTTCTAGAACCTACCGAAGCTTTAAGAAAACTAGAAAATAACAGTAACTATTCAATGCGTATGGCACTACAAGAAGAACTAAAAACATTACCATTTGGTTATATTTGGGATTATTACTGCAAAAAAGAAGGCGTAGAATCTAGAAATTGGATGACAAAACTTGAAGAAGAAACACTATCTTAAACATACAAATTCTCAATCTACTTAACAAAGTTTGTATTAAATCCATATGCAGTAATATTTGTAATAATATCTAAAGTTAGTTCAAGTTTGTATGGGAAAGAAAGCATTTCAACTGGTAAAGGAGGTTAGATTAGGATATTGTGCTAAAGTAATAATATCCCAAAAACAATCTACTAGTAAAAACAGCATTTATCTATGACTATAATGAATACTTTTCGTTGCACTTAAGCCTAATGATTAGTCATTAAATTTGATTTGATTGTGTCTTGGAAATTAAGTTTTGGTATACTGAATGGTACTAAATGCAAAAAAAAATATAAAAAAAATGGAGGTTTTTGCATGAGTAAAGGAATTTTTAGAAAGTTATTTTTAATCGTCATGTTATTAGGTTCGTTCGTTTTTATTGCAGCATGTGAAGGTGCAGAAGACATAGCAGGTCCAGAAGGTCCAGCAGGAGAACAAGGTCCAGCAGGAGAACAAGGTCCAGCAGGGGACCAAGGTCCAGCAGGAGAACAAGGTCCAGCAGGAGAACAAGGTACTGATGGTGCTGATGGTCTAAATGCATATGAACTGTATCTAGAACAATATCCTGATTATCCAGGTACTGAAGAAGAATGGATTACGGATTTATCTTTAGGACAACTGGTTCTCACTGTTACTATTGAGTTCAAAGATGGTGAAACTGAAGAAGTAGCTGTTTTTAAAGGTGCAGAGCTCGGAGAGTCGATATATGAATATGATTGGTATGTCGAAGATACTTTTGATACTCTAGCTGATACAATGGTAATTGTTGAGGATGTTACTGTTTATGTTAAGTCTATCATGGATACCGCTAGTACAATGGGTGATTTTACAATTTTGGTCGAAGCACTAGAAGCTACTGGATTAGATGCGGCCTTAGAAGCTAGTGGAACATATACTGTTTTTGCTCCAGATGATGAAGCATTTAATGAATTATTTGATTCATTATCTGATTATACAGTTCAACATATTGATGATAATGGTGACTTTGTACCATTAGAAGACCAATTTCTAATTCCAGATATTTTTGATGACGTTTCAACAGTTGAACTGCAAGTAGATGGTAGCCCTGTTACAACAGATGTTGAAGATCTAACGTATACTGCTAAAGCTACGATTGAAATTGGTGCATATGGTGAAAGCCCTGCTGGGTGGCATGGAGTTGGATTTGTATTACGTGGTATATATGGAAACCATGTGCGTTTCCGAATTATGCAAGATGGAAATACACTTATTCAAGAGATTGTGAACAGTGCCGATACTGGAACATGGTATGCTAATGTTGGTGCACCGACAGAAGGCACAGTATACGAAATTGAAGCGATTAGCACACCTACATCGGTTTCAGTGTGGGTAAACGGGACACTAATAGTCGATGAACATGCTTTGTCTGTTTCTATGGTTCCAAATATTGGTCCATACT
Source organism: uncultured Candidatus Izemoplasmatales bacterium (assembly GCA_964643385.1). Lineage (GTDB taxonomy): Bacteria > Bacillota_I > Bacilli_A > Izemoplasmatales > Izemoplasmataceae > SLQR01. Next base: position 498 of record CAZXSS010000014.1, on the reverse strand, counting down.
ATATCTATAATGATGCATTATTTACAAATATGGAAGCAATCTTAGTTGATACAATCATTGAAGATTCAACACCTATAGAAGACAAGAATATGCTCGTTTGGCCAACCGAAGGTGAAACTCTTACTGGGAACACAAACCCTGCATTGGAAGGAACAGTAATAAAAGTGGCATATACCACAGAGGATTTACTTGCAAGAGATGATTTAGCAGATATTCTAAGTTACCACGTATTAACAGATATTTATTTAGAGGAAGATATTATAGCAGCAGCACCTGTAACTGTAACTACATTAGAAGGTGCCAATGTTAGCATTGATGTTACTAGTAATGAAGTTTATATTAATAATGCTATGGTCACGACAACAGATTTGATAAGTAGTAACGGCGTGATTCATGTCATTGATTCAGTATTAATACCTGAAGAGTAAAGAGCATTATATAACAATAAAGACTCTCTGTCAAGGATAGGGGTCAAGAAGTAAAACGAAGGACCTAGTA
>CAZXSS010000013.1:16794-32400 GCA_964643385.1 uncultured Candidatus Izemoplasmatales bacterium | reverse complement strand
TTTTATCTTTAAACCATGACATAAAAATCATCCTTCCCTTAAAGCGGTCCCCACCTAAAAAAGATTGTATTACTTTTATTATTTTATCATACCATCTTTAGTATTTCTATACTTGAATATTTTTTTGGTAATGTTTGGTAATGATAGTGCATAGATAAAAAAATCTATTATTTTCTAACCTATTAATAATAAGTAACAAGAATTAAATGTGTAGTACAATTATTTATAATAAATTACAATTAAGCGCTAAACTGTCTTATTTATAACGGTAATTAGAAAAATTACATATAGTCTTTTATTTATAATAATTATATGTTATCTTGCTTGTGTAGGTAAAAAAATCAAGGAGAGATTGTATGATTCCGTTATCCCAAGCAACGAAAAAAACACCTTATCTCATCCGTGAGTTAAAAGGAAACGAAGAATCCAATCGTTTTTTAAAGAATATCGGATGTACGATCGGTGAAGAAATAGTCATCATAAAGAAAATAGCGAATAATTATATTGTTCATATCAAAGACGGCCGCTTTGGTATCGATCAACGATTCGCACAAAAAATCATGGTAGAAAAAGTATGAACATAGCCTTAGCTGGAAATCCAAACAGTGGAAAAACAACCGTATTTAATCTACTTACAGGTAGACGTGAGCGTGTTGGTAATTGGGCGGGTGTAACTGTCCATAGCAGACAAGCAATGTTAAAGAAACGGCTAAATAAAACAAACCATGATATTTATATTATTGATTTACCAGGAACGTATAGTTTAGATGCCTACACTAAAGACGAACAGCATGCGATTGATTTTATTCACAATCAGGACATTGATGTCATCATCAATGTTGTTGATGCTTCTAATTTAGAGAGAAACTTAAATCTAACCACTGAATTACAAGCATTAGACATTCCTTTGATTGTTGCGCTTAATAAAGCAGATATCATCACCCGCCGTAAAACGGTTATTGATATTATCGAGCTAAAAAACATCTTAAACACTGATGTCTTTTTTCTTACGGCAACGCGCAAACACGGATTAAAAGAAATCATCGTAGCTGCAATAGACAAAGGAGATCATCCATACGATGAACAATCAAGAAAAGAAAGACGTCAACAAAGACGTAAAAAGCAACAAAAAGGTTCATGCAAAAGACATTGTTAAGCAAGTAGAAAAGAAATCAGATACCCATAAAACGCATCATTTTAGTGATAAAATAGATACGGTACTTGCCCATCCATTCTTTGGGATTATCGTATTTGCACTTATTATGTGGGGCGTATTTACCATCAGCCAAATGCTTTTAGGCCCATGGATTTCTGGATTACTAGAAACAGCCATGAGTGTGATTGGTGGCGCTGTTGAAAATGGATTATCAAATGCTGGCGTTAATCCAGGCTTACAAGCATTTATCTTAGAAGGTATTTTAGGTGGATTTACCGCAATTATCGGATTCTTACCATTAATTATGGTCCTCTTCTTCTTTTTACATCTTATGGAAGACAGTGGCTATATGGCACGTGTTGCGCTTTTAATGGATAAGTATTTCAAGAAAATCGGACTTGCGGGAAAATCTATTATCCCAATGTATGTAGGAACCGCATGTTCAGTTCCTGCAATTATGAGTTCACGTACGATTAAAAACAAAAGACAACGCCGGATGACTGTCCTTTTAACCCCGTTTATCCCTTGTGGGGCAAAACTTCCAATCATCGCGTTATTCTTAGGGGTTATTGTAGGAAATAACAGCTCAGCGTATACTGTACTTGTTTATTTACTGGCAATTTTAATTATCTTCTTAACCGGACTACTCATTAAAGCGTTACTTAACGCTAAGGTTGATGAAGATGAAGATACCTATTTAATTGTTGAACTGCCTGAATATAAACTTCCAAGCATCAAACAAGCCACGCTTTATATGCTTGATAGTGCCAAAGCGTTTATCAAAAAAGCAGGAACCATCATCTTAATTGCAAACGCCTTAGTTTGGCTTTTGGTTAGCTTTGACTTTACGCTTACTATGGTTGACCCAGATGGGTCTATCTTAGCGGCACTTTCTCGTCCGATTGCGTGGATTTTAACACCAATTGGGATTACCGCATGGGGCTTAGCTGCAGCAGCTGTATTAGGCTTTATTGCTAAAGAGGAAGTTGTTGGTGCTTTAGCAATCATCTTTGTCTTTAGTGTGAGTGATGATTTTGCTGTTGAATCATGGGCAGCTGTACGTGAAGCGCTCATGACAACCGCAGGACTTACCTCAATAGGGGCACTAGCATACATGGTATTTAACCTCTTCACCCCACCGTGTTTTGCATCAATTGGGGCGATGAACGCAGAACTTGAAAGCCGCTGGTGGACTGGATTTGCTGTTGCATTACAACTTATTATTGGCTTCTTTAGTGCACTCATCATCTACCAATTTGGAACGCTTATTTTTACTGGGACAGTTGGTCAAGCGTTTATTCCAGCAATGATCTTACTCCTAATCTTTATTGGAGCGATTTATTATTTAGCTCGCCTTGCCAAACAAGGCAAAGGGCTTGCTGCTATTGATTAATTATATAATCGTAGCCGGTCTTATCATTCTTTTTGGGACCATCTTTTATAAATCGATAAAGTCATCAACACCTTGTTCTACAGCATGCACCTCATGTCCTGTTGTAAATCAATGTAATAAAGAAAATGTCTTAGATGACATGCGTCAATTTTTAAAAGACACATAACAACCTAAAAACGCGCTTTAAGCGCGTTTTTTTATTTGCATATCATGCTTTTAATACCTCATCATATTTTATGCTTACTTAAGATAACCGTTTTCGCATTTCATTAATAAACCACTGATATTCATCATCATCTTCATAAGGACTAGGCTCAGTAAGATGGTAATCAATCGGTAAACCAGGAAAATCATCATCTAAATATCTTGGGAATAAATGACAATGTAAATGTGGTCCACTATTACCATGCATTTCATAGTTGATTTTTACAGCATGTGTAACCTCATGTAAAGCCTTAGCGACCTTTTGTACATCTTTCATAAAGCCAATCATAATATCTTCTTCAAGGTCATAAAAATGAACATTATGTGCTTTTAACCCAACCACACATTTACCAAACAACCGTCCTTGGGCTTTAGGTTCTGCGACAACCCATGCATAATCAAGCGTCGCTACATCTTCCATGCCTTCAGGCATGGGCGCTTGATTACATACATTACACTGTGCTTCTTCACTGTATTTAGCGTATCTTGGGTAATTGTCATGAAAGCTTTTCCCCGCTTTGTTCATTTGGCGGTTGGCCACTAATAAGAGTTTGTCTTTGATAACGTCTTTATTTACGTCTGTCTCAAGCTTTAACATTACAATCTCTTTTTGTGTTCTATCAAACCCAACAACGCCTAATATGTTTTGACTACGTCTATCAATACTTAAAGCCACATCATATTCTCCTAAATGCTCTAAGCCGTAAGCTTTCCTTTCAGATTCTGTTGCAAATCGAATGACCATAGTTTTCCTCCTCAGATATGAATATAAAAGGTCATTAAAAAATGACCTTTTTTTACTATTTCATCTTTAAACCATAACATAAACATCATCCTTCTCTTACAGGTCTCTACCTAAAAGGTTCTATCACTTTAATTATTTTAGATACCTTTTTTAGTATTTCTATGTTTGGCTGATTTTATTACCTTATTGTAAGTTTATTTTATATTCAGCGACAATAATTCGTTGTTATCATCTAGTAATAAGACTTGCGTTCCGTAATAATCTCCTAATAAAGTATATGTCTTTAATAGTGACCCTGATGCATCATATAACATCACTTCGTTATTATTATTATCTAATATGCCAAATGCCCCATTGCTAAATTCTAAAATGCGAATACTATAAAAGTCGACAACAGTATGTAGTTCAGAATAACGCTTTAATCTAGATGTTTGATTGGTGTCGAGATTATGATATGTAATATCAAAACTGGTATTCGTAATATTATCTTTATAAACAGCTGCATTATCTCCTAATTTGGTGAAATCAATCACATTATCTATGAGTAATGTAACCCCGTTGTGATACACGTCATAGACAATCCAATATAGGCGGTCTGTATAAGGAATAGATAAATAGTCTTCATCAGCGTAACTTGTTCGATTTATATAGTATTCTTTTAACAGTATGCCGTTTAAATCATAGACAGACTTCTTTTGCTCATTGAAACTATCATACTCAACATAGAAAGTCTCACCTAATGCTTCGACATTACGACAATCAGGATGATAATTATCAAAATCTAATGTCTCATTCACACAAACATCATTGTTCGTATCTAAGGTAAACTTGTATAGCTCTATAAAAGGATCTTGTTCATTTATATATTTGATTTTGTTACCATTTAAAGATACCTGTGTTACCTCATGGGTTTCGATATCAAACCGATATAAATCTGAAGGGTAATATTCTTCACCTAAGAGGAAATAAATGTCTTCTGAATGGGTATCAAACGGGACACCTATTGAACAAGGTGAGTTGATGGCTATGTCTTTTATGTGACCAGAGTTATTATACACTTCAATGGTGCAAGATGATGCGTCAGTATCCGTAAAAAGATAATACTGATTGTTGGTTTCGTCTAAATAACTTGAATAACCTAAATACGCGTTTTTATCAACGGTCTTTAATAATGTGTAATCCGCGCTATAAACATCGATATCGTCCCCGTTTTCAATGACTAGACCATAATTTGAGATAGCCAACACCTTTGATAGATGATTGTATGATTCAGACAATCCACCGCGTGTTTCATCATCAAAACTCATGCTGGTGATGCGAACCGCATCATCACCGACATAAAGTGGTGAATTAGAAAAATATATCTCTGTCGTCTCAGGATTATAGCCCAAAATATGATAGGCATAAGATTCATCATGGTCTAAATCTAGTAAATTTTTTGATGTGAGTTCACCATCTATCATAGTATGAAAAGAATTATCATTACCAAAATAAACGAGTGTGTCATAATCATAGTAAATAATGGTCTGAATATTATCTAACTGATTATAACTTTCTAGTGAGGTTAGTATGCTTTGATCAACTGAAACTTTTTCAAGATTAAAATCTTCAAACCCATCAACAGGTGTATAAACAAGCCCATCACGTATTTGATCATCTTGACATTCCTCTAGTTCTGGATTATCTTGACACCTATCACCGTTTGAATCATCATCATTACAGCCTATTGTAATGAAACCAAATAAAACTATAAATAAAATAACAAGTCCTTTTTTCATTTTGTTCTATCCCCTTTTTGTTTTGTACTTAAAAAATAAAAATACAATTAAGAATAGTTTAGCATACCTTAATTAGAATATCTATCGCAAAATAACTATTTATAATAAGGTAGTAATTAATGTGTTCTAAAACCTAATACATAAAAAAATCCCCTTTCTTTTTATGGATTATATTATTTCATCTTATAAATAAAGCCAAAACAACGTGTTGCCTGTCTAGAAACATCAAAACTCACAGTCTTTAGGATTGTTAAAAATCGTACTTCTTCTATCCTATGCTTTTCAAATTCGTATCATACATTTCCCTTATACATGCTTCAATACCATTATATTCATAAGTGAGGAAATGTTAATTAAATATTGATATTGAAGCACGACATCATAAGAATCTCTTTTGTTATAAACATCGTGTTTGGTATTTGGTTATTATCTTTTAAGGTTTTACGGTAATCCTAAAAATAATTGACATGTTTAATACACTAAGGCATAATTAATATGGTAAATGTACATTTAGGAGGCCGTTATGCACAATTTATTTAAACAACTATTAAGACATGGCATTATTTTTTCTACGTTAGTGATTGGCATGGTAACCATCATTTTTATAATGGGACAGTTTAACACATTACATCCAGACGCATACCATGATGGCATAATGAGTATTGTCTATGTGCATGCCGTAATCATCGTTTTATTATCGCTTTACGCAGTTTTAAACCGTTATATAAAATTTAATTCATTTTTTAAACGCTTTATAACCTGGCAACAGTCTCTTGGTGTATTTAAGAGTATTGCACTATTATTCACCCTTATTACAGTAATCAATAGTATTATGATGGTTACAGGTATTGATACACCTAAAACAGGTCCATTTGCGTACGGACATTTATTAGTCCGTCTAGTTATCGTAGTTATTGCCTCACTTGCCTGGCAATATCAAGACAGCATAAGACTGTTTAAGCAACTTACTAAGCAAAAACACGAACATAATAAATTATATTTATTTAAAACATATAAGGATTATATATTCGCACACCCAATCGAAGCTTCATCATTTCTTTTTACAGTGTTCACTACTGCTTTTTGCCTGATTGCACTTTCTATACAAAACATCATTACAATAAGAGGCGGCGAAAGACTTTACACCACGTTAATTATCATCTATGGAGGATTACTCACATTATCCTTAATAAGAGTTTATCATATGAAAAGAACAGTTAAAAACACACTTAAAACGAAAATATAAACAAACACATACAACATCTATGTTTACCCCGCTTACCGCTATCTTCTCTAAAAGATAAGTCATCAAACAAAAGCGTGCCTTTTTAAGGCACGCTTTTCAGTTGTCTATATTTTAGGGTGTTTTTATACTCATATATCAGTTTATCTACGCGTTTGATTGATAAATCGATTTGAAATTGATTTTTGACATCTTCGTTATTTACAAGGATTTTACCAAATGAGAATGCACTAAGCATTTGTATTTCATTTTTTATATTGAAGTTTAATGTTTTTAACATGGGCTTTTCTTGCTTTTTTATCCGTGATATTGATGTCATATAATGTGTCAATAAACGCGGCTTGTTCATCTATAGCAAGTGTCTTTGATAATGATGATTCTATTGTTAAAATGGTTGCTTGCAAATCTTTAATACCAACGACAAAGATTTTATCGTCATTTACTAGAGTATTAATTACTGCTTTTTTACAAAAGACGACAATATTATAGATCGGCACTAGTTTAGAAATTTCAGTAAGGTTATTAATTTTATTAATATGGGTTTGGTTTTGTTTTACTGGGTTATAAAATTGATGTTTTGAAATATTGGTCTTCTTATAGGTCTTCCCACGTTTATTTTTGTAGGTATTGACATGCTTTACCGTCATCGTCCAGTGTTGCTGATTGAGTGAGCCAAAAATCATTCCGTTATAGTTTTTTGTTTCAATCACATATAACGCTTTTGGTGTTAATAGCATATTGTCAATTTGTGATGAAGACCGCGTATCTTCAAACATAAAATCACGCATCTCAAGACCGCCAGTCTTAAGTGCAAGTGCTTTAAGGTGAGTGTTGACACTGCGTTCTCCCCAGTAGCCTTTAAAGGTATTCGTTTGAACAATAGCTAGAATCATAAATAATATAATAACGACGCCAATAATAATCCACATGGTAAATCATCTCCTAATTTAGTTTTAATTTCTAGATATCTTTAGTTAATCATAAATTCATCATGGTTAAAAGGCGAGAATAGCGTTTGTCAACAGTGTGACAGTTTGGCCATGAGATAATTTTACTTGAACATAAAAAAACAACACAAAAAACCGTGTTGTTATATCTGCGTTATAACTGCGTTCAAGCATCGAATCATCCCCAATCTTTGTTCCCTAAACAAAGATAATACATGTATAATACGGCACTTAAAGAATAAAATCAAACACTATTTTATCTATAGAAGTTTTAAGGATCACTTATTTTTATTGCTTGTTCTTTTGGCATTCCATGACTTACCATAACAAAACGTTATACTTTTACTTTAACATCGTTAGAGATTGACAAGAGTCTACAATAGATGATATGTATCGCGTGTATTACTAAGTTATATATTAATAAAATTATGACAGCGTTTTCCTATTGCACCATTTGGTGTTTTTTAGTATAATTATGAAAGTTTTGGAAAGGATTTAATCTTATGAATGCGTATATAGTTCGAGCACAAAAAGCAATGACTTTTCCCTTCAAATCCTTAGGTATTGGATTAAGTGTTGGGACCATTATTTATCTATTTAAAATACTATCAAAATATTCGCTTAAAGCGAATACATTTATATATCAATCTATTAGAGACAACATCATTTTAATACCATTAAGTATTGGTGTGTTTTTCTTAATTTCAATCGTTATTGACAAAGTTGTTTGGTATGAACCTAATGCAGGTGGTTCTTCTATTTCAAGAACCGCACTTATGACAAAACAACATACAACCTCACGGTGGTACTCGATTGTTATTTTAACAATCATTACAACGCTTATAGTATTCGTACTCGGTGTTCCTTTAGGCATTGAAGGTCCTAGCATCATGATCGGTGCTGGGGTTTCTCTTGCGTTTATGAAACATCAAAAGAATACTTTCTGTGAAGATGATAACGCAATGGTGTTATCGGGTATTGGTGCCGGCTTTGCTGCTGCAACAGGGACAATTTTTGCAAGTGTCATCTTTGTTTTTGAAGAAATTTATCATAAAACCTCACATGTACGCATCATCCATGCCCTGATTGCTTCGATTACAGCCTTTGTTACCATTATTTTTTATGATAAAATATTCAATCTTGATACCATTGGGTTTTTTGATCTTCCTACCTTAACGCATATATCAATTAACCATCTATATATCATTCCGTTGATTGGCATGATAGCTGGCCTAACAGCAGCTTTATTTAATCTCATTGTCAAAATCACCAACCGTGTTTTTGCAACCCATATTTTACATATGCCTAGATTTATCCGCTTTTTCATCATTTTAATAACAATCTTTATTATTGGACTTGTTTATAATGATATTTTAGGTAGCGGACAGTATACCATTCTCACACCTTTATTTGACAATCAATTTACCTTGCGCGCTTTATTTATTATTTTAGTCATTAAAACGGTATTAATTGCCCTTGCTAATGCTGCGGATCTTCCCGGGGGAATGTTTGTCCCTGTCCTTGTGATTGGCGCACTATATGCAGCACTGATGAACACTATTTTAATATATTTAAACTTCCCATCAATGTATACATTATTTTTCACCTTAATATTTATGGCAGCCTTTTTCGCATCAAGTATGAAAGCCCCAATTACTGCTTTTGTCTTTTTCTCAGAAATCAGTCTATCACTGCCTTTTACACTCGCACTAGCACCAACACTCATTATCTCAGTAGTCGTGTCATATGTATTAAAAACAGAATCGATTAATGATATTGTCATCGAGAAAAATGAAGAGATAAAACTTGAAGATAATATTCAATACGGTATTAGAGTTCGTATTAAAGGCGCTTCTTGTGCGATTGGTAAAAGCATCGATGCCATCTTTAATGATGAAATCATCGTTCACGGATATAGTAAAAGCGACACCCCTGAATTAAGCTTGTTATTGCACAAAGAGAAAATCATTGATAAACATGACATCTTGTATATTACTTACAATGGTGAAAAAGATACCTTAAGAAAAATTCTTGATCGTAATTTACACGATTATGACTTTGTCTACGAATAAAATATAAGCAACCATTTAAATAGCAACATAGATTAAAACATTCAGCGCAGGTAAAAGGCTGAATGTTTTTTTATGCTTACCAAAAATAAAAAAAGCTTTATTTTAGTATCTAATAGTTATACAAATCATTACTGTTCAATCAAATAATCTCTTATTCATTGTGTTTAATGGTCTATATGTTACAATTAACATATCATTTACGCGGCTTAAAAATTACCATTTAATCAATATTAAGACATGATATTAAACATACTATAAAAAATTGATATTTGAGGTGTAATCATGAGACTATTATCGCATAACTTATCTCCCGCATTCCAATCAGTCGCCGATACCGTCTATGAACAACATTTTATTAAAGACCCAAAAATCAAGGAAGAATATAGTGACTCTCGCAAAAATAAAATGTATGAAGACATTATGCATAACTTAAGCTTCTTAGAAGTCAGTTATCAATTAAACGATGCCAAAATTTTCCATGAGTACGCTATTTGGCTATTAGAACGCATGATTTATTTAATGCCTGATTTATCGGTGTCTCGGGTTAAAGAACAAATGATTACCCACTATAAGTTACTAAAAGATGCATTAAAAACAACCCTTGATGATAAAGCGTTTAAAAAAGTAAGCGACTTACTAGCTAATGCCATTGAAACAACCGAAGCGTACACCCTATCAAATATAGATCAAGTAGATGTTCACGATACCTTCTACGTTCACAAACAAACATACCTAAATTATTTACTTGAAGAACAATCAAAAGATGCGATTAATTATATTATCGAACTTAAAAAACAAGGGTTTTCGATCGATGTTATTTATGAAGACATCTTACAACCTGTCATGAAAAAGGTTGGTGAACTATGGCATAAAAACATGATCACCGTGGATAAGGAACATTACATTACCTCAATAACCCAAGTTACCATGGCGCAATTTTATCAGGATATTTTTTCAACATCACGGAAAAACCATACATTGATTGCTTGTAGCGTTGGTAGTGAACTTCATGAAATGGGCGCACGGATGGTCTCTGATTTATTTGAATATCACGGGTGGGACAGTACCTACCTTGGGGCTGCTGTCCCAGAAATAGACTTACTAAACAATATTGAATCTAATCAGCCTGATTTGGTCGTTTTATCTGTCACCATGCCACAACATCTACTGCTATGTAAATCACTTATAGAAAAAATTAAAGCATTAGACGCCCCACCTAAAATCGCTGTTGGTGGACGTGCATTTACCCTTACAAACGATATTTGGAAAACATGGCCTGTTGACACTTCAAAACCAACGGCACACGACCTTGTTGAGTGGGCAGAAAGCACGTTCGACTATGAGTAATATATTATATCGTATTACTGAGTCAGGACTTATCAAACAGCGATATCAGTGTAATGCATCAGAAACCATAAAAACCGCACCTTCTATACACCATTTCTTATCTGTAAATGATTTTAATAAAATTAAGTCTGCTATGCAGGCAAATAAAACACATGCTAAATTTGATTCAGTAACGATAGACAATGAATCTTACTTCGTTTATCTTCATCAATTAGGCATTCATTACTTATTTTATGCACGTACCAATATCAGTGATGAATCAAAGCCTATTATTACTGATTTGATAAAGGTGTTTGCTAAAGAATATATGGCACCTACTGAGTTGGGTGATGAAAAGCACGATTTTCTTTTTAACAGTATCCAAAAACTTAATAATGAACTCATTAATAAACAACGAGAAACAGTCAAACTGAATCAAAAATTAAATCATCTAAATACAATATTAAATAACCGACTGGTTAAAGACCCATTAACTAAACTAGTTAGTCGGTATCAATACCTTGATGAAATACAACGTGAAATTGGCCATCATCCAAACGCTTATGGGTTGTTTTGGTTTATTGATATCGATAATTTCAAACGTATTAATGATACCTACGGACACAAACAAGGGGACCAGTTTTTAATTGAATTTGCCAATAGACTAACTAGATTACCATTTCAAGACACCATAAAAATGCGTATCGCAGGTGATGAATTCGGACTATTTATGGGCAATGTAACACATGTAGATAAAGCGAGCATTGACTCATATTATGACACATTTAATAAAGCCGTTGTCAAACCGATTAAAACCGATACACATACGATATCATTTACGTGTTCAGTTGGCATTGCTATTTATAACAAAGATACCAACATCATTAGTGAACTCATTGATTATGCAGATTTTGCCATGTATCAAGCTAAAGAAAACGGTAAAAAACACTATGCCTTATTCGATCAAAAAACTTATGATAAAGTGCAAGCAAAAAAATATAAATAAAAGCATATAGCGGCTATGATGAGCTGCTATACGCTTTTTTTATGCTAAGAATAAGTTCAGCTATTCTAACTGGCGTTTAATAACGGAATAATATGCTTTAACGGTAATGGTTTACTAAAGAGAAACCCTTGAATATACGTACAACCAATATCGTTTAAAATATTGTACTGAGCCGTTGTTTCTACACCTTCTGCGACGGTAGTTATATCATAGGCATTGGCCAGTTGTACAGCGGTTTTTACAATGGTTTGTGAATATGTATCATCACTTAAACCAGTAATAAACGCACGATCAATTTTAATTTTTTGTACATCGAATTTCTTAAGATAACTCAAACTCGAATACCCAGTACCAAAATCATCTAACGATATTGAAATGCCATAATCTCTAAACTTCTTTAAGACGTCTTCTGTAACATCAGGATTATGCATTAATGCCGATTCCGTTATCTCTAACTCTATTTGATGGGGTTTAATATCATGTGCGTGTAACTGATCGACAATTGATTCAAAAAACCGTTTATGAAATAAATTTTTAGTAGAAATATTTATAGCAATAGGAATATCAATATTCAACTCATTGAGTTTTTTAATCGTTTTTAAGGCTTCTTTCACAACCCAATCGGTTAATGGATTAATTAATGTTGTTTGCTCAATAATCGGAATAAACACATTTGGTGGGACATCACCTTTGATTTTATGATGCCATCTTAATAATACTTCTAAACTCGTAATAGTTTTGTTTTTAGCGTTGTACTGTGGCTGATATACTAGATAAAAATCGTTATCCTTTAAGCCGTCTAGGACGGCCCCTAAATAAACAATATCATTGTTTTGTTCTTCACACTCAGGATGATAAACCGTTGAAGGATAAAAATGCCGCTCAGCGTAACGTGCTGCTTTAACGGCGTTTCGGATCGTTTGATCGAGCGTGTCATTAAATACGGCCGCGCCAATGGCGGTTTCTAGATGAATGGGAACATCATGAATGCTTATAGAACGCATTAACTCCGTTTCGATGGTTTCAAGTGTTTGAGATAAGACGTTTTGATCATCAAGACATATCAGTAAACTTTGGGCATCTTTTGCGTAAAGGGTACTGGCATTAGGCAACATTGCTTTAATCATATACGCTGTTTTAATAAGCGCATCATTGTATTGGATATGTCCAAGATAGTCATTAAGCTTATTATAGTTTAGTATATTGATATAAATAATCGCTGTTTGGTCTTTCGTGCTTTTGTCTTTATGCTCAAAGTGAAGATATAGTTGACTAAGCAAAGGAATATTTGAATTAGCTAAGTGACTTAATGCATTAATACGTGCATAAAAGTAATTTTTTAGTTTTAAAACTAAAAACCCTGTAGAACATCCAATGAATGTAAAAAATATCAACCGTGTTAACCAGTTGATGGTATCTTGCATTAATAGCTGTTCGACATTTACAGGCATAACTGGACCCAATAATAATCCACCAACAATCCCACTTATAATTCCACCCGGAATCCCGAAAATAATCCCCGCAATAATAATTGGGAGATACATCATATGTGGATAAGCATACTGTACGCCACCTGTCATATATACAAGTAGCGTCACAAAAAGCATGAGTAATGCAAGGATAAATATTAGAACTATTTTTATGTGATTTGAGGTATTAAACATGATGTTCATTATGTAGCCCCCTAATGGTATCGTTTTACTTAAAAAAGTCATGTATTAGTTATAATTTGTGAGTATAAACATATTATATACCGTTTTAGAACATGATAATAGGACCTGGAGGTTCCGTTTTTACCAAATTTAATGGTAAATTTGGTAAAAATGGCATAATTCATACAAAAAAGTCAGCGATTATGGAAATCACTGACTTTCGGTTTTAAGTTTAATACTACTTAGTTAGTTTATTTCATCATCATCATTCATTTTCACTTAAATAAGATAACCCATACCCAAAAGGAAATAAGATATTACTCGTATTGGTTTTATCATTAAAGTAATCCGTATTTTTTGGCCACGTAAATGACAGTTTTCCTGTAAACTGGGCATCACCGTATAACACATCATTTACCGCATCTCCGCCCATTGATCCAGGCAAAAAGATGGCAAAGAAGGCATCAAATGTATCAAGTGTATCCCCTAAAATAACCGGTCTTCCTGAAGCGACAATCCCAATCACGGTTTTACCTTCTGATTTTGCATTTAAGGCTTCTTGATAAGCCGCTATATTATCAGGATGCGCAAGCCCTTCAAATAATGATGGATTATCGGTATCACCAAAGCCTTCAGCATAAGGCACTTCAGTAAATACAACCACAACCACATCGGCATCATTCATATTATTTACAAGGTTACCCGCCGCATTATCTAAACGTGCTTGAACCGCTGCTAAGATAGAGCGGCCAACACCAATATCACTGTTTTCATTGCCTTGCCAGTTTGTTGTCCAACCACCTGATAGATAGCCTACATGATCACTGGCTGGTCCCGTGATATAAACATCTAAATCATCAGTTAAAGGAAGCCCGCTTTCATTTTTAAGTAAAACAAATGATTCAACCGCTGCTTGTTTCGCAAGCGCCTGATGGTCTTCTGTATTAAAATGATCGCTTGCATTAAGCCGGGCGTATGGATCTTCAAAAAGATTATTATTATATTTAACGGTTAAAATACGTTTGACTGCATCATCGATCCGGCTCATGGCAATGTCTCCTTGATTAACGGATAAAATAATATCATTATATGCAAGCTGCCAATCCATTGGCAACATCAAAACATCAACGCCTGCGTTGATGGCGGTTGTTATTTGTGTTCTAAAGTCTCCGTCTAATTGGAATGTTGCATTCCAATCACTAACAACAATCCCATCAAATCCAAGTTCTTCTTTTAAAACCTCAGTTACCCAATAATGACTTGCGTGCATTTTCATGTCGTTTATAGAACTAAATGAAATCATCACCGATTGTACACCAGCATCAATAGCATCAATAAACGGTGGTAAGTGAATGTTTCTAATATCTGCCTCAGTTAATGTGGCATTACCTTGGTCAATACCGCTATTAGTACCGCCATCAGCCACAAAGTGTTTGGCAGTTGCGATCATATCTTCATGCATCAAGCCTTCTATATATGAAGCAACTAAGGCATCATGTACCTCCGGATTTTCACTGAAACTTTCATACGTCCGTCCCCAGCGGATGTCTCTTGCAACACTCACAGCGGGGCTAAAGTTCCAGTGCATCCCCGTTACTTTTACTTCTTTAGCGGTTGCTTCCCCAATCGCTTTTACAAGGTCAGGATTTCTCGTCATACCTAAATTAATATTGTGCGGAAAAATCGTTGCACCGTAAACATTATTATGGCCGTGTACCGCATCAATTGCGAACAATAGCGGGATCTCACTGCTTGAGGCAAGCGCTGCATCTTGAAAATCACTTACTAGTTGATACCATGTATCCACTGAATCATCAAACTGATTTGGATAACTTCCGCCACCACTTAAGACACTCCCAATATTATACGCCGTGATTTGTTCTTCAGTAATATAGTTATGTTCTGCTTGAATCATCTGACCCACTTTTTCTTCTAAAGTCATTGATGCCATTAAGTCATCAATAAAGGATTCATCTAGAGTATCATCGATAATGGGTGTCTCATCATCATTATCATCATCCACAATGGAATCATCATGGTTATCTTCATCAGGTTCTATGGTTGTACATGCGTTTAAGCATAAG
>CAZXSS010000013.1:0-16694 GCA_964643385.1 uncultured Candidatus Izemoplasmatales bacterium | reverse complement strand
ATCATCATGGTTATCTTCATCAGGTTCTATGGTTGTACATGCGTTTAAGCATAAGCCAAGTAAGGCGATAGCTAATAGTAATAATTTTTTCATGAGGTCCTCCGCTGGTGCATTTTTTTAAGGATACTATTTATTAATAGTGACACTGAGGACATACTCAGTATCATTTAAATCATACGGTTTATCGCTGTGATAAGATACACTTTGATTATCGGCTTCTAAACTCGCCGCAAGATGATATATCGCAATCCCAATATCAACTGCTTGAATATCAAACGGCAATCCTTTACCATACCCACTTGTGCGGTCTAAATAGACATGACATGCATCATCATCCACAATAATACGCCACGGTTGTTTATTTGAAGCACTTGGCGCGACTCTAACAGCCTCTAAATACTCACGGTACGGATGATTGTCTTTTAAAGGTGCTTTGTTATTATTACGGAAAAATAACGCATCGAATGGTTTTCTTGCATCTCCTTTAGATACCGTACGAATCACATGTTCTCGTAAACTTTTTTTCGCACTATAGCCTACCGGTGAAACACATGGGATAATCTCATCATCTTCTTTAGGTATGTCGAACTGATCGCGTTTAAAGGTCCCACCTAACCACACAGTCCCAATAGAACGGGCGGTAAGCTTAAGAATAATAGATTCAAATAAAAAGCCGTAGTCAACCAACGCTTTAAACTGATTTTTAACCACGCCACCAATGAAATGTGGCGGGTTTTTAATAAACCCGTAAGTACCAATCTTTTCACCCTCTTTGGTTTCTTGGTCGACAAAGAAAAACGTGGCATGGTTGCCAAATGGTCCTTTTAGTGATTCTGTCTTATCAAGTATCTCTTTTACAGCCTTTTGGTCGGCATCTGACAATGGCTTTTTTAGATAACTACGTACAGATGTGCGTTTTTCAATTGCCTCTAACATGCGTATCATCACCTTTCGTTATCCTGTTTATTACATCTTTTAATACATAAGCAGCCGCAAGAGCAACAAATCCCGCCCCAGTAACAAAAATATAAAGCAATAATAAACCAGGAGAATCATCGCGTTCGACAAACATATAGACAAACGGCAAACTTAAAATCATGAGCGCAAGATAATAAAGACTGCTTCTAATCAGTTTATCTAACAAACGTAGACTGTTTTCTAGCGGTTGTTTCTTTTCAAGCATCCTAAGTAACTGATAAATTATAAATAACATGTATAAATAAGGAATTAACGCGCCTGTAGTAAATATAATAATAGATGAAATGATCAGTTGCCATGTCAATGTGTAAGAACCTAACTCAGTAAAACCAAATGTCACAATCATAAATACCCATAAAATAAACGGGATACTCATCAGTTGGGTAATCCCTTTTAAAAACATATAAGCATAATGTCTCATAGAGTCATCTTCTTTCATTCTTAATTACTACTTAATACAATTGAGAAAATGCGATATCAAAACGATATCGCACGATGGTTTATTTATTGTTGTCATCAACTTCATCCACATAATCGGCATCAGTAATTTCAGCATCATCCGCAATTTCAGGATGTGAGTTGATATAATCTTCTAATGCCTTTCCAAAGCCTTCGGTTTGTCTTGCGTCATTTAACATGCTCGCAAATGGACTTTGTGATTTTTGGTCATCATCTAATGTCTTTAACGTGATTTTATTATATTGTACAGAGAAATCAACACGCATAATGAGTGATTTCATCGTCAGTTTAGATAACCCTTTAATCATCATTGCACTGTAATAAACAACTAAAAATGGTACTGAAATTAAACTGATAAAAAAGGTGAGTAATCCATACATACGGCGCGGCCATGTCGTTGATGTTCCACGCTTTTGAAACATCTTCATTTGAAATGACAAGAAGTATTTAAATAGTGGCGCAAGTAACCGTTCAACTGTAAAAAAGAGTATAGCTGATAAGAAAAAGAATAAGAAAATCGGTAAGATTATTGGCATAAATAATACTTTAATTATTATTTCACTGGTTCTATAGTTGGTAAAATTAAATAACTGTCCAAAACTTTTAAATCCTTGCTTATAACTTTCAATCATAATAAACCCTCACTTTATGTTTTAATCACTTTGTATTTTATCATACAACTGATGTATTTGCACGTATACTCATATGCAAAATAGCTAGCTAAGCCCAAGTTATATCACTTTATTTAATAAAAAGTAAACAAAACGTTTATATGGTGCGCTTTATGCAAATTTTTAGTGGTACATGTATTAAATTTTTCTACGTCTTTCAACCATACCTTAAAAAAACCCTCTATTTTTCATGGTTAACTATATACTTTTCTTTATGTGACATACATTGTCATGCATAAAAAAAGACAACCGCAGTTGTCTTTACTTTCCGTACCGTTTATAAATCATATGTTCTTTTAGTTTTGTTGGTAATATTTTATTTAATAAGATAAAACATTTATAACTGAAGCCAACCGTTACAGCCGGTTTCATTTTTCGTCTTTTTAATTGTTTTCTTACAACGTTAACCACACTTTGTGTTGGTTTTCCTTTTAGTTCGTCTTCTGCCATCTTATCAATTGAACGTTTAACTCGGTCTTTATATAAGCTAGACGCGTTTGATTCTACTTGGCGGTTGGTTGTAAAATTGGTTTTTGTATCACCAGGGTTGATGATCGAGACATCAATCCCAAACGGTTTTAACTCATACCGCAGTCCTTCAGTAAGCCTTGATAGTGACGATTTACTCATTGAATAAAAGACTTGAAAGGGAAGTGTAATATCACCAGCAACCGAGCCAATATTAATGATTTTAGCTTGGGTACTTTCTCGTAATAATGGTAAGAAAATCTGTGTTAATAAAAACGGCCCTAATACATTAATTTGATGTAGCTTCAACGCTTTATGATAACTCGTATCTTCTAATGCCCCGCCAATACCCATACCGGCAGAATGGATGATACCATCAATATGCGTATAGTCATGGATGAAAGATTTATAAAACGCCATCACTGAAGCTTCTTTTTCGACATCACAGATTTTATGGTCCCATAAATAATCTGTTTTTGGATACGTCCTTGAACAGCCAATCACCGTATGGCCATCTTCATGCAAGGCCTTGGCAATATCAAACCCAATGCCGCTTGAAGCCCCTGTGACAATAATGGTTTTAGTTTTCATCTTGCAAAGTGGCTAAAATCGTTTCCTCATCAGGTAAATTGTTTAAGACATCGGCAATAATGTCTGAGGCTTCATCCATTAATGCTTTGGTATGTGTTGAGGTATAACTGGTGCGAATTAAACATTGCCCCTCAGGTGCCGCAGGTGGGATAACAGGGTTAACATAAACTCCGCGTTCAAACAACATTTTACAAGCCACTAATGTTCTAAAATGGGTGTATGTATAAATCGGAATGATTGGCGTATTGCCAGAATCAATGATTTCTAATCCTTTATCTAATAACTGTTTACGCATATAAGAGGATATATCTAAAACATCTTGAACACGCTGTGGTTCTGCTTTGATAATCTCAAGTGCTTTTTTTGCGGCTGCGGCATTACCTGGGGTAATCGCAGCGCTAAAAATAAATGGCCGTGCATTGTGTCTTACATAATCAACAACCTCTTCATCGGCAACCAAAAAGCCACCAAGTGAGGCAAGTGATTTTGAGAATGTCCCCATAATGAGGTCAACTTCATCTGTTAAGCCAAAGTGTGCAGCGGTCCCACGACCACCAGGACCTAATACGCCAAAGCCATGCGCATCATCAACCATGACACGGGCCTCATATTTTTTCGCCAGCGCAACAATCTCTGGTAACTTACAAATATCGCCGCTCATACTGAAAACACCATCGGTTGCGATGAGTTTTCCTTTATTTGGATCCGCTTTTTTAAGTAAACGTTCTAAATCTTCCATATCATTATGTTTATACCGTACCGTTTCACCAAAACTCAAACGGTTCGCATCATATATACTCGCATGATTTTCGCGATCAGAAAAAATAATATCTTTGCGTTGTGCAATGGCTTGGATGATCCCTAAGTTACTTTGGAATCCTGTAGAAAATACCATGCCACCTTCTTTACCTGCAAATTCTGCTAATTCACGTTCTAATTCTAAGTGTAAGGTCAATGTTCCATTTAAAAAACGTGATCCTGAGACACCACTTCCGTATTTTTGCGTGGCTTCAACCGTCGCATCAATAATCCGTTTGTCACCAGTGAGTCCTAAATAATTGTTTGACCCAATCATAATCTTACGCTTACCTTCCATCATAACCTCAATGTCTTGTCTTGATTCGAGGGCATGGAAATAAGGGTAAACCCCTAACGCTTTAGCTTCTTTTACTGGTTTGAAATCATATACTTTTTTAAAGATATCCATTATATCACACTCCGCATTTCACTTTTTAGTCATGTACTATTATAGCACGGCTAGGTGTTTTATTAAAAAAAAAATAATTTTTTTGCAAAATAAAAAGAAAGTTTCAAATTAACGAAACTTTCTTTAGAAATGTAAGCGATTACGCGTTGTCTTTTCTTAAACACATAAACCAATCTAAACAATAATCGGCATCTTTACCATTGTCGACACGGTCTTTTGCAACACCGCAAGTTCCTGCTGGTGGAACAATGACATCATCACCAGGTCGCCAGTCTGCAGGGGTTGCAATACCTTCTTTATCAGCTTTTTGCATTGCAAGGATGATGCGTTTAATTTCATCAAAATTTCGGCCTGTTGAAGCTGGGTAGTAAAGAATGGTTCTAATTTTTGCTTCTGGGTCAATCACAAATACTGCGCGTACTGCTTGTGTTGTTGATTGTTTTGGTTGGATCATCCCAAATTTTTTTGCGACATCCATTTTAATGTCTTCGATGAGTGGGAACTGAATTTCCATATTTTTCATCCCTTTGTACTCAATCTTTTCTTTAATGGTGCGAAGCCAGGCAATGTGAGCATAAAGAGAATCTACACTTAAGCCAATAAGCTCAGTATTTAAATCCTTAAATTCTTGATGCATCCGGGCAAACGTCATAAACTCTGTTGTACATACAGGGGTGAAATCTGCTGGGTGTGAAAATAAAACGACCCATTTTCCTTTGTAATCTTCAGGAAAATTAATTTCCCCTTGTGTTGTTGTTGCCGTAAATGACGGGGCATCATCCCCAATGAGTGGCATCGTGAATGTTTCTTCTTTGTTCATATTTTCTTCCATTGTGTTATCCTTCCAATCTTTTTTATATTTTATATTTTAACTACGGGTATCCGTAGCATTTTGACAATTTTTACATACACCGCGGTAAATAAGTTGAACACAATGGGTATCATACGCAGCTTCATCTAATACAGGCGGTGTAATATCTAAATCATAGACTGTATGACATACATCACACGTGAAATGCGCGTGAGGCTCGACCACAAAGTCATAATGTTTTTGTTCTTCTAATATGATTTCATGCACGATATGGTGTTTAATAAATACGTTTAATGTATTATAAACACTTGTTTTTGATAACGTTGGATTATTTGACGCAAGCGCCTGATAAATAGTTTCTACGGTTGGATGGGTTTTATGGGCTTTTAAATAATCATAAACAATCATCCGAATATGTGATGGTCTAATCCCTTTTGCTTTTAACGCATTGTATGTTGGGGTCATCATATCACTCCTAAAATTGTAATCATTACAAATTTATTATAATTACAATAATCTATGATGTCAATGTTTTCTAATGTAAAAAGGTTGTCTATACAAACAATATCATATAAAATAAAGATAGAGGTGATAATTCATGGAAATTAAACAAGGGGACAATCAATTTTATATTGTAGATGACACAGGCGAAACAGTCGGAAACATTACATGGACTAAAAGCGATGAACCCAATGTAATCATCGCCAATCATACGTTTGTGGACCCAAAAATGCGCGGTCAAAACGTCGCGAGAATTTTACTCGATAAACTTGCAGCTTATGCACGCAAAAACGACCTTAAGATTCATCCAACCTGCTCTTATGTTGTTCGTGTTTTCGAACGCACTAATGGTTATGATGACGTTAAAGCTTAATCTATTTACTTATTAAAAGGTCCCACTTAGACATAATCTAAGTGGGACCTTTTTTTGTTTATGCAAATAATCCAGGAAAAAAGATAATAAACACAATAAAGAACAAGGCAACGACAATAATAATGTTTACAAGTGCAAGGTAGGTATACCATTTGCGTTGTTTTAACTCTTTGTCTGTTAAGGTCGTTGCATCCTTTTGATAAAGAAGTATCATCCCAATTAGTAAGAGCGGAAAGACAACGAGTCTAATCAAAGTTACGAGCCCTAAATCAGGAAAAACAAAGGCAAGTATTGCCGCAAAGATAAAGGCAATTGATCCTAAAATAATAAGCAACCGACCGGTTTGAAACCCGTTCATTTTGAACCCTTCTTTCTTTTAAAGTTGTTCAATATCGATGATGTCTTGTTTCATCACGGTGCCTGTATTCAATATAATCATACCATAGGTTTGATCAAACCCAATGATTAATCCGTTTTTCGAATGTTTATGGCCGTTTTTAAAAAGCGTTAGCTTAACAGGCGTTTGAGTATGGTAACACGCCTCAAACGTATACTGCATGATATCGTATTGATCTTGGGATAACGTTGGTTTTTCTTGATAAGTTAAACCATCATAAATGGCGCGTAAATCATCCCCTTGTTCAGGCAAGGATTGAAATGGCAACCACTTTAACATCCGCCGGTCATGATACACCTCAGGCATTGTGTCCACCGACAAAGCCTGTCCGTTCAATAAACGTCCCTTCATCTAAATAGCTTGATAGTCTTGCGACACTGGCTTTGCCAAAGCGTTGTCTTACTGTGTCAATGGTGCGCCATAATTTAGACCGGCGTTCTTTTTTCAAGGTATCTTCAAAGAAAGATACTTGTAAATCTAAGCGCATATCTTCTAAATTGGTTGCACGAATAGAAACCTTGCGAATCGGCACATCTTCACTGTGTTTTAAATAAAGTGAAATCACCGCATCCAGTATCGCATCATTATCGGTCGTGGCATGTTCTAAAGATAATTGACGCGAAAAACCACCACCGTATGCTTTACTATAACCAATACTAAGATGAATCGTTTTGGCAGATTTTCTTATAAACCGTAGTTTCTCTGCCACTTCATCGCTCATTTCAAGAAAGATTTGCATAATCATCGATGCGTCATAATCTTTAAACAGTGTTTGCCCAAGTCCGACGCTTTTCATCGGAATCCGGGCTTTATCGTTATGTTTTTCACTAATGACCGACATATCAATGCCGTGGGCATGATAGTACAGTTCTTCTCCCATAATCCCAAATAAACGTTTTAACGTATCTTTTTTAGCATGTGCTAAATCACCCACCGAATAGATGTTTAACTGATTTAAGCGTCGCTCCATCCGCGGACCAATACCCCACATCTCACTAAGGGGTTTTAAGGGCCATAACATGGTTGGTACATCATCATAGCGCATTTCTGCGATATTATCATCTGCCGTTTTACTGTATAAATCAAGTGCAAGTTTACTGAGCAATAAATTATCACCAATACCACACGTCGCAGGAAGGTTCAACGACTCCAAAATCTCCGTTAGAATGCGTTTAGCAAGCGTTCTAATGTCAGTGTCGTAAAGCCGCATATAATGCGTTAAATCTAAGAATGCTTCGTCAATACTATAAATATGTAAATCTTCATGTGAGACATACGATAGATAAATTTTTACCACTTCTTTTGATGCATGCAAGTATTCTCGCATCCGTGGTTTGGCAATAATCAGTTCACTCGGGTTTTCAATTTCATGAAGGCGGCAGCGTGTTTTCATACCGCGTGCTTTTAAATAGGGCGTAATAGCTAAAACAACACTGCCACCACCGCGACCTTTATCAGCAACAATTAACGGTGTCTTATAAGGATCAAGCCCACGGAGGGCACATTCAACTGAAGCAAAAAAACCTTTTAAGTCAATACATAATATCTGTCGGTGAATTCGGTAGTCTTCCACGGGTTGTGTCCTCCTTTTTAGATTAATGTATTATCATTATAGCAAACAAAAATCTATTTTTAACGGGTTGACTTTTACCGGCTTTTTTGAAAGAAAAGCGCCGTCTAGATAAACGGCGCTTTAAAAAAAATATCGATAAAATTGACTACTTTTTTGTATAAATATTAAGATACGGCATTTTATGGGGTACCGTCTCGTCTAACCCCGTATTGAGTGAATGATTTTTGAAGGTGTCATGAAAATTAATTTGGGTGTCTTCTTTGATATACTGGTCAACTGCTGAAATGATTTTTTCACTTTCTAACAGCGCATCTAAATACAAGTCATCAATACTTTTATAGGACGGTTGATTGGTAATGGGGTGATGCCACGGGGTGTGATTACGGTTTAAATAATCAAAGGGTTCTTTAGGGAGACGGTTAAAGGTTAGGTCTTGATAAAAGTAATCATGGGTATGATTAAAATGATCAAGTCCTTTATAGATGAGCGTTTTAAGACCGGTGCGGTCTTTCATAAAATATTTAATCAAGTAGCGCATTCGCATGTATCCGTCTTGATATAAAATCCCGCCTTCGTTAATCTGAAACAGCTCATAGACAAGATGATCAATCATCTGTAAAAGTGCTTTAGGAACGCGCTTTAAAGGTAAAGCATCTTTAAGCGGATAGCTGCGTGCAGACTTACCAGTGTCTTCTTTGATTAAAAGCGCATCAATCGAGCGTTCAAAACGCATGTGAAGTCCGCGGACATCGCGTGTTGTATCATCAAATGGATTGTATTTACCGACGTGATGATAAATGTACGGATGGATGTGCTGATCTAGGGTTGCGTGTAAAATGAACCCTAAATAAAAACTATAGAGTGCATCACTATAGTTGGCTTTAACATAGTTTGTCATTAAGGTAAAGCCAGTGCGAATCTGTTTATCGTGAAAATCATTGCCTAATGTACGTGATAAGGGGTGTTTTCCATAATAAAAAGGATCGGCACCTTGCGCACCAATAAGGAACATATCACGGTCTAATGTGTCGCGGGTTTTCATGATATCATCTGCTAGACGTTTATGCATATAGATATCAGGCATGGAATCATCCCCTTAACGCGGTAAGTTTTTCTTTGAAAAAATCTGGAATATCAGAATCAAATGTCATCATTTGTTTGGTGGTTGGATGCGTAAACCCTAAGGTTTTCGCATGTAAATATTGGCCGTGTTCGGTATCAGTTTTACGGCGACCGTACTTAGGATCGCCAATAATCGGATGATTAATATACGCCATATGAACCCGTATTTGATGGGTTCTTCCCGTTTCTAACGTACATTCAATAAGCGTTGCATCATCAAAGCGTTCTAATACATCAAAATAGGTGACTGCTTGTTTACCGTTTGAGGTAATCGCCATTTTTTTACGGTCTTTTTTATCGCGACCAATGGGTGCATCAACTTTGCCCTTATTGTGTTGAATAACGCCTTCAACAAGCGCGACATATTTTCTTGTCATCTTCCGTTTTTTAAGTTCAAATTGTAAATGTTTAAGCGCGACTTCATGTTTTGCGACTACCAGTAGGCCACTGGTATCTTTATCAATACGGTGGACAATACCTGGTCTAATGGTGTCATTGGTTGCTTGTAAATCATCAATCTCATACATTAACCCGTGGACAAGCGTCGCATCTTTTACTGTTTTTGCAGGATGGACTACCATGCCTGATGGTTTATTGACAACAACGACGTCGTTGTCTTGATAGACAATGTCTAAATCAAGATTAACTGGTTCAATATCAAGGACTTCAGGGTCTTCAATAGTAACGACGATGGTATCGTAAATGTGTACCTTTGTATTGGGTTTTACATGGGCATTATTAACGGTAATATGCCCTTCATCGATCAGTGTTTTTATATATGAACGTGATAAATCACCATCTAACGTTGCGAGTGCTTTATCAATACGCATACCTGCTAATTCACTATCAATCGTAAATGTCTTTGTTTGCATCATATGCCTCTTTTCTTTTCGGTTCTAATAATAGTATGTCAATGCCTAAGAAAATCATCCCAATCGTTAAACACATATCGGCGACGTTAAAGATTGGAAAATCATAAGTAAAGATATAAACATCAATAAAATCGATAACATACCCTAAACTGACGCGGTCGATAAAGTTTCCAAGGGTTCCCGCAATCAGTAAAACGATGGCGTAAGAAAAGAACCGTTTTTCTTTAAAGTCAATGTCTTTCCCGATAAAGACAAATAACGCAAGCGCTAAAATGGTAATGATTGTAAAGAAAACCATTTGACCCGCAAACATACCCCAAGCAGCGCCCGTATTTCGGTGCGAAGTGATGTATAATAATGAGGGAATAACGGCCTCTGATTGCCCGAGGTCCATCGTTTGGACAATAAGCCATTTTGTGGCTTGGTCTAAGAGGATGAGTCCAGCGATGATGGCTAGAGCTAATAGGTAGGGTTTACGTTTTTCTTTTTGCACATTATTCATGGTGTCACGTCCTTTAACTAATATAGGTTGGTGCAATCATCAGTATTAAAATAATACTAATGATAAATATAAGACTGCTAGAAACGATACTGTCGATTTTAAATAAGTAGCGCATATTAACATCTTGCGAATCTTGTCTTGGATAGGTCATGATGGTTTGGTAAAAGAAATAACTAATTAATACCGAAAAACTGGAAAAAAGCAAGGCAATAATCACCAAATAAAGATAGGCGTACCGAATATAAAGTAATAACAAGTTAATCGAAATCGCCACAAATGGTGCGATAATTAACAACGATATTAGTACACTAAAAAGTAAGCTTTTTATAAGTGCCGATGTTTTATACGTTGTCATAAGTTTTTTTACTTCACGTTTATACATTAGTGATCACCCTCTAGTGATGTTAAGTAATCGACGGCTTCAGTCCAATGACTGACCCCAACAACTTTCATATCGGACTCTAAGGTTTCTAGCGTTCTTACTGCGATTTGATAGTTATCATTTGGGTTATCATCGTCTAACCTTGGGACAAAGAAAATATCGACATCTTGATGGTGCGCGGTAATGACTTTTTGTTTGATAGAACCCATTGATAAAACCGACCCATCAAGCGCAATGCCACCGGTTCCCGCAATTTTATAGCCTTCTGCTAAATCCGCTTCGGTTAAAGTGTTATAAATATGTAAAAACTGCATTAACCCACCACTTGGTCCACCAACAAAACTGTTGTTAATTGTGTAGGGGTTGTCAGAAGCGATAATATCATAATAAGGTTCAACGGTAATCCATAAGCGGCAATACCCGTCTACTTCAGTTTTCCTTGCTTCTGTGACTTTAATCTCACCATCATTTGACTCTGCAGTAATGGTTAATGTCTCATTACATGCAGCATCATTAATGATGTCATTAATATTGCTGGTGCTCCCGTTAACAGACAAGATTTCATCGGTGACTTCAAGCGTGCCAATATCAGCATAATCAGTATAAATACGGGTAACAATTTGTTTAATGTCATAATCAATATCAATGCCTAAGGCTTGATAACTAGATATAATTGCGGCATTCCAAGCGTTATCACGCTGTAAGTGACCGTATTGAATTCGCTGCTCATCGCTTTGGCTCGCTGTAAATTGATTAATCTCACGTGAATCAATACCCTCATCAAAATACGATACAATGAACTGGAAAAACGTCGGCTGATCGACAACCATGACATAGGTTGTATAAAATGTCGTTTCGGTATCATACATCGTCTCAAAGGTCACTTGGTCTTCAACCTCAGCTAACCCTCCAGGTGCGCTTAAACTATAATCAATGCGGTACGTTAATAAAAACATCATGAGTAAATAAGGAATAGCGAGTGTAATAAATACCCATTTATAGCGTTTAAACTGTTTAATCACGGTCAACACGCACCGTAATTTTAGGCATTTGTCTAAGTGAAACACCCGCATCATTTAACATCCGCATGCTGGCTTTGACACTGACTTCTTCTTGGTATTTATTTTCAATATAGACAATTTCTTTAATCCCACTTTGAATGATTAATTTCGCGCACTCATGGCAGGGAAATAGTGTTACATATAACGTTGCATCGTCTAATTGGACCGTACTATTTAAAATGGCATTGGGTTCAGCGTGGACGACGTAAGGGTATTTGGTATTAATAAACTCGCCCTCATTTTCCCACGGGTACTGATCATCATCAATGCCTCTAGGAAATCCGTTATAGCCAATCCCGACAATTCTTTTCGCGGCACTCACAATACACGCACCGACTTGCGTACTAGGGTCTTTACTCCGCATGGCGCTTAACCGTGCAACGCCCATAAAGTATTCATCCCAGCTAATATAATCTTGACGTTTCATTTTAGCTCACATCTTTTACGCTAGCCAAATTAACATGACAATAGCCGTTTTTGTTTTTATCTAAATAGTCTTGATGGTAGTCTTCGGCTTTATCATAGCTGACATTCATTTTGACATCAACTTCTAATGGCTTGTCATAATTGGGTTTGATGGCCTCTAGATATTCATCGATAAATACCAAGTCATCTGTATTGAATGGATAGATACCTGTACGGTATTGCATCCCAATATCAGGCCCTTGACGATTTTTCATCGTTGGGTCGACAATATTAAAGAAATGGTCTAAAAGGGTCTTTAGCGATACTTTTGTTTCATCATAAACAATTTCTACGGCTTCAGCATGACCTGATCCATTGCATACTTGTTCATAGGTAGGGTTTTTAAATGGGCCATCAGCATAAACTACAGTTGTATCTGTGACACCATCAACAAGTTTAAAGTAGGCTTCTACACCCCAAAAGCAGCCACCGGCAAGTACGATTTTTTTCATAATGATCATCATCCTTTATTGGTTAAGATTTTTATGATATAACTCGCTGCGGTAAGTCCCGCAGCGGGTGGAACGAATGGACTTGAGTAAGGATTGGGTTGAAAGGGTTCTTTGTAGGGTAGTTCTTCTGAGAATATGACAGGAAAATTGGTGTTAATGTGTGCTTTATTGAGTTTCACACGCAATGTTTTTGCGAGTGGGTCGTGTGTGGTTTGATTCAGCGGTTTAATGGTGACTTTGGTTGGGTCTAAGCGGTTGCCTTGCCCTGTACTTGTAATAAAGGGAATGTTTCGCTCAAGACAGGTTTTAATGATATCTAGCTTCCACGTGACCATATCAATGGCATCTAAAACAAAGTCAACGTCGTGGGCAAAAAACTGTGCTTTGGTTTCTTTACTGTACAGCACGGGATAGGCGATGACCTTACATGCAGGGTTAATCGACTTGATTCGGTTTTTCATAACCTCAACCTTTGCATGTCCTATGGTGTCATAGGTGGCAATAATTTGCCGATTAATATTGGTTTCATCAACGACATCATAATCGACAATGATTAACGTCCCAACCCCACTACGGGCGAGCGCTTCTACCGCCATTCCGCCAACACCACCAACGCCAAAGACCATTACAGTACTGTGTTTTAACCGCTCTAATCCATCATCTTTAATAAGTGGACGCAGACGTTCAAATTGCTTATTTGCCATGCTTTTTCGTTAAATCAAATAGTTCTAGTTGACCAGGTAGGATAGGACTAGGCGCTTGTGTCATTAAACATTGCGCACTTGAAGTTTTTGGGAAAGCAATAACATCACGGATGTTATCGGTTTTGCCAAGCATCATCACTAAGCGGTCGAGTCCAAAGGCAATACCACCATGCGGTGGGGTGCCATATTTTAAGGCTTCAGTAAAGAATCCAAATTTCATCTCTTGTTCTTCTTTGGTTAAGCCTAACACATCAAAGACCGTTGATTGCATCATTTGCTCATGAATCCGCATTGAACCACCGCCAAGTTCTTGACCTTGAGCAACAAGGTCATAACAGTAAGCTTTGACGTTTTCAGGGTCTTCTTGAATACGGTCTGCGTCTTGGTCTTGAATCCGGGTGAATGGATGGTGCAAAGAGTAATACCGCTGTTCTTCTTCATCGTATTCAAACATCGGCCAATCAACAATCCACGTAAAATCATAAACATCGTTATCAATCAGATCTTGTTCTTTGGCAATGACGTTGCGTAAATGCCCTAAAGCTTGTCGCGTTGTTTTTAGGGTGCTCGCAACAATAAATAACACATTGCCTTCATCTAAGTTGGTTGCACTTTTAATGGCTGCGAGTTCTTCTTCAGATAAAAACTTGACAATTGACCCACTTAATTCACCATTTTTTAATTTAATATAACTTAAGCCTTTTGCGCCAAACTTTTTCACTTCACTAGTTAACTGATCAATTTTTTTGCGTGAATAGTAATCCCCGTTTTCTACGGTAATCCCTTGAATACTTCCATTATTTTCTAAAATACCTTTAAAGACTTTAAAGTCCGTATCTTTTAGAATTGTACTTAAATCATTTAAGATCATCTCAAAACGGGTATCGGGTTTATCTGAACCGTATTTTGCCATTGCTTCATCATAGGTCATGCGTTTGAATGCATCGCTAATATCAATATTCATGACATCTTTTAACACATATTTTATCATGCGTTCTGATACGTCTAACACCTCTTCTTGATGGGTGAAGTTTAGCTCCATATCAATTTGGGTGAACTCTGGTTGGCGGTCGCTTCTTAAGTCTTCATCGCGGAAACATTTGGCAATTTGATAATAGCGTTCAAACCCAGACACCATTAACAGTTGTTTAAAGAGCTGCGGTGATTGCGGCAAGGCATAAAAATTGCCTTTATGGATTCTTGAAGGGACGACATAATCGCGCGCGCCTTCAGGGGTTGAGGCAGTAAGTACTGGTGTTTCAATATCTAAGAAGTTTTCTTCGTTTAAAAAATCACGAACCGCACGGGTTATCTTATGACGAAGTTTCATCATTGATTGTAAAACTGGACGGCGTAAATCTAAATAGCGGTATTTAAGCCGTGTATCTTCTAGTGCTGTGGTATCATCAGTAATTGTAATTGGTGGTTGTTTAGCGGTATTTAAAACGATGAGTTTTGTGACATTGATCTCAATATCACCGGTTTTAATGTCTTTATTTTTGCTTGAGCGTTCTCGAACAACACCCTCAATATCTAAAACGTATTCGTTTTTAAGATTGGCGGCGATATTTTTTAAGTCATTATCCGCATCAAACGCGAGTTGAGTAATCCCTTCAGTATCACGTAAGTCAATAAATACTAAGTTACCTAAGTCACGGCGCTTTGCCACAAAACCTTTTAACCTTACGCTTTCTCCGATATGGTTTAATGTTAGTTCGTTGTTATGATGGGTATACATATTATTCATGTCCTTTCTCACAGTCGCAGTCTTCACAGGTTGTTTTTTTCGTAAAGTGCTCAACTAAGAATTGATACGCGTTGTTAATCTCTACGGTATGTTCTTCTTTTGAGTCTTGGTCTTTAATTTGGACAACGCCTTTATTTAATTCTTCGTCACCTAAAATGATGACGACTCTAGCGTTTTGATGGTCAGATTGTTTAAACTGGGCTTTCATACTTTTATTTAAAAAGTCCATATTGGTGATCAATCCGCCCATTCTAAAGCGTTGCATCAAAGCAAGCCCTGCTTCTTTGGCACGTTCACCTAAGGTTAAGATATAAGCATGAATCCGTTCATCTGTATCAATAACCTCAGCGGCTTGAAGCGCAACGATTAATCGCTCAACCCCAAAGGCAAACCCAACAGCGGGTGTATCAGGTCCATCTAATGTTTCTACCAACTGGTTATAGCGACCACCACCGCAAATCGCGTTTTGATTGCCGAGTAAGTCTTTGCTTACTTTAAGTTCAAATACGGTATGCGTATAATAATCGAGGCCTCTGACTAAATTCTCATCGACTTCATAATGAATCTGCATCGCATCTAGTGCTTGCTTAACTTTATCAAAGTGGGCTTGGTCATCGCTCGTTAAATATTCAATCGGTTTTGGTGCGGATTTAAGAATGGGTTTGTCTTGGTCAACTTTACAGTCTAATATTCTTAACGGGTTGGTTTCAAAGCGTGTTTGACAGTCTTTACATAACGTGTCAATATCATCTTTTAAATGGTCTTTTAACGCTTTATGGTAGGCTTCTTTACTGTCACTACCACCTAAGGAATTTAAATGGACTTTTACGCGGGTTAATTTAAGCGCGCGTAAAAATGTTACTGCATACGCAATAACTTCTGCGTCCATATGGGCATCAAAACTTCCAAATGCTTCTGCGCCAAACTGTCTAAATTCTCTATAGCGTCCTTTTTGCGGGCGCTCATAGCGAAACATTGATCCGTAATAATAATATTTTTGCGGAGTAATTGGATTGGCGTAGAGTTTATTTTCTATATAGCTTCTCACAATCCCCGCGGTACCTTCTGGTCTTAAGGTATTATCGCGGTTGCCTCGGTCTTTAAAGTCATAGGTTTCTTTACTAACAATATCCGTTGTTTCACCAACCCCGCGGTGAAACAACTCACTCGCTTCAAAATGCGGGGTGCGTAACTCTTTATATTGGAATAATTTACTTACTGAGTGCATCGCTTTTTCAATGGCGTGAAAATACTTGATGTCCTCAGTAACATCATAAGTGCCTTTCATGCGTCTAATCATGTGAATCTCCTCCTAAATAATAAAAAATCACCCTTAGAAAACCTAAGGGCGAATACAT
>CAZXSS010000012.1:7003-32557 GCA_964643385.1 uncultured Candidatus Izemoplasmatales bacterium | reverse complement strand
ATGTCACCAAGTCTAGTTCCACGCCCTCCAACAAGCAGCATAGCTACGACACGTTTTTTCATGTTATCCACTCCATTTTAGTAAGGTAATGCTTAAAGGTGGTACGATGATACTGATGGATTGATCAAAGCCGTGGTTAGGTTCATCAAAGGTTTGACACGGACTGCCGTTATAAAGGTTTGAGCCACCAAAGATGTCTTTATCACTTGATAAAATTTCTTTATAGACTCCTTTATAAGGTACCCCAATATGAAAATCATGATGTACAATAGGGGTAAGATTTAAAATAACCACAATATGATTATGTTTTTCTTTGGCATAACGGATAAAACTGAGAATGCTTTGATCTTTATTATCACGGTCAATCCATTGGAATCCTTCTAAAGAGTGATCAAGTTCATGTAATGCTTTTTCTTCTTTTATGAGTTTGCTAAAGGTGATGTTGTAGGCATCGATTTTTTGATGCATAGGAAAGTCTAAAAGTACCCAGTCAAGTTCGGTATAATCTTTCCATTCATGCATATGACCAAACTCTTGACCCATAAACAATAAATTTTTACCTGGATGGGTATAAAAGTAACCCATAAGGGCGCGGTAATTGGCAAATTTTTGCCAGTAATCGCCGGGCATTTTTTCTACTAAAGTGCGTTTTCCATGAACAATTTCATCATGAGAGAGGGGCAATATAAAGTTTTCAAAAAATGCGTAATGTAATGAAAATGTTATGTCATCATGATGGTATTTTCGATGAATTGGATCTTTTTGAAAATACCGTAAAGTATCGTTCATCCAGCCCATATTCCATTTGTAATTAAAGCCAAGGCCACCGGCCTCAATTGGGTGAGTGACTTTTGGGTAGGCAGAAGAATCTTCAGCAACTAAAAGCGCATGATTATTTTCTTTAAATATCTGTTTTGATAGTTTACGTAAGAATCCGATGGCACCTTCGTTTATACCGTTATTTGCGTTTCCTAAATAATAAATAATATTTGATACCGCATCAACGCGAAAGCCATCTATATGAAAATATTTCATCCAAAAGAGCGCGTTTGAAATAAGAAAACTTTGGGTTTCTCCGCGACCTAAATCTAAATTGGCTGTGCCCCATTCGATGTTTTCTCTAATAAATGGATCACGGTATTCATAAAGTGGTTGACCATCAAACATATACAGTCCGTGTGGGTCTTTACAAATATGGCCAGGGACCCAGTCTAATAACACGCCAAAGCCGTGTTGATGTAGTTTGTCTATTAAGTACATAAGGTCTTTTGGCACCCCGTAGCGTGATGTTGCACTGTAATACCCCGTTCCTTGGTATCCCCATGATTGATCAAGCGGATGTTCGACAAGTGGCATAAATTCAACGTGCGTATAATGATGCTTCTTTAAATATGGTATTAATAAGTCTACAAGTTCATTGTACGTATGGTAATTACCATTTGGTTTACGCATCCATGTACCTAAATGAAGTTCGTATATATTAAGCGGTTTATCATAAGGTGATGGGCGTGTTGTCATGTAGGCCTGATCTTGCCACTGGTAGTGATTAATATCGTAAACTTTAGAGGTTGTTTCTGGTCTATAGCCGCTGTAATAAGCGTATGGATCGGCTTTATAAAGCCGGCGTCCATCATGCGTTTCAATAAAGTATTTGTAGGCTTTCCATTCTAAATTCTCTGCAATTTCAATTTGGAATACGCCGACATCATTGACTTTATGCATCTGGTGGACCCAGTCTTGATATTGATTAAACTCACCGACCACACTTACGTGTTTTGCGTGGGGAGCATAAACGGTAAACCGCGTGTGTGTGATTGTACCTTTGTCATCTCTTATTAAGTGCGCACCAAATACCGTATAGGCATCAATAAGGTCGCCTTGGTTAAAATAATATAATGTATCTGCGTTTAATGGTTTCATGATATCCCTCACTCTTCCATAACTTTTTTTATTTGTGAATATGTAAAGCCTTGTCTAAGAAGATAACGCATAGCTTTATCTTTGTCTTTGGGATTGGACAATGTATAGCGTTTTTCGATGGTTTGTTTCATTGTATTGATGAGATGATCTTCATCAATATTGTACGTAGATAGAAGGGATTCCGCTTCTTTAAGACAAAGTGATTGATGAAAACCCCGTTGAATACAAAACTGTATGAGTTTTTCTTTAGCTTTATTATACGGTGTGTCTTTAAAGCTGCGCATCTTTTTTTGCATAATTGTGTTTGCAATCTCTTTTTGTTCTTCCCAAGAATAGCGGGCAACAACATCATCAACTAATGCCTCATTAAAGCCTTCGCTTAAGAGTTTTTGTTTTAAAATAACAGGGCCTTTTTGTAAGTGATTGACAATCTCTTCTTTACGCATCTCAATCAATGTTTCTTCGTTATAGTAATTGTAGGACGTTAATGTCGTTAGTATTTTTTGGTGAACAGTGGTTGGGATGCCTTGATTCTTTAACATTGTTTTTAACGCTTTTGGTGTGTAGGCTTTAAGGCTGAGTTTTTTTAATGCAATATCATAACCTTGAAAAAATGTGTCATCGCGTAATAATGCAGGAAGTTTTTTACTATCAAACTCAGTTCCATTGAGTAAGTTATACTTTATAATGGTTTCTTGATGAATAGTGTAAGTTTTATCGTTGATGGTCAAGGTATAAAGTTTTCCCTTATCTGGTTTGACAGAATAATTACTCATTGAGTTGCGCCACCATATCTTGGTAAGCTGCTTGAAATTGCAAGTCATTATCGAGACTGTTTCTATAATTATACATGGCATCTGACAAGTGAGCGGCTGTGACGTCATTTAATATACCCGTTACGGTGATGCCGTTTTGACTTTGATACAGTGTGAGGGCATCTTGCGTTGCTAAATTGAAATACCCGTCGTCTCTTACAATATACCCTAGGGCATTAAGCATGGTTTGAGCAATGGCGATTTTTTCATCTACCATATCGAAACTATAAGTTTCATCGGCTTCTAAATATAATAATGGGGTTGTGAAATACGGTGATTGTTCAACGACATGTGATGGTTCAAAGCCAGGGTTGTCTCCTTGGTAGTGAACCCAATTGCCTTCTGGGGTGAGCCAGCGACCAATGGTTAAATGAAGGTAGTCTCCAGTCGTCGTTCTCAGTGGAATTGATTGTTGTAAGGTTCCTTTTCCATACGTTGTCTCACCATAAACAGGATAGCCTCCATATTCATGCATTGCGGCAGCGAATACTTCTGAAGCGCTGGCACTTTGACCATTGACAATCAAGCTGATAGGGTAGGGTTTTGTTTCAGTGTTGTTACCGGTTTCGTCGTATCTGTCCATGTCTCTATTGTCATAAGTTTGTAAGGTGAAATATGGTAATGATTTGGCGTCTTTATCTAAAAAGATATCCAACAAATCAATTAAAGTAACTAAATCGCCACCACCGTTATTTCGCAAATCAATAATTAGACCTTCAATATTGTCATCGGTTTCAAACGATTCAATGTATGAGGTAAATATGTCTTTTGTGTCACTACCGAAGGCGTGAAGATAAATGATTCCAATATTATCATTGACAAGTTCTGCAGTCACGGTAGGATTGGCGATGGCTTCTCGTGTAAGGGTTACATAGAGTATGGATTCAATGCCTGGGCGTTTATAGCCTATGGTAACCTCGCTACCAGCTTCTCCGCGTAAAACTGAGGTCGTTTCAACAAATGAACGATCGCGGTAGTCGACACCATCAACGTGCGTAATTTGATCGCCTGCCATAAGTCCAGCTTGTTCAGCAGGCGATGATGGATAAACGCTCCTTATTACAACGGCTTCATTGACATTTTCTATCGTCACACCAATGCCCACAAACGATTCTTCTTGACCTTGTCTAAACGCATCATAGCTTTCTTGGTCAAAATAATTGGTAAATGGGTCATCAAGACTATCAATCATCCCATCAATTGCGCCTTGCCAAAGGTCGTCTTTTGATGGTTGGGTGTAGTGGTCGTTATATAGTCTATTAAACACTTCGCTAAAGGTGTCATCACTTGGGTGGGCACTACTTCCAAGATAATAAGACCCTGACATGGCAATAACAACAAGTAAAATAACACCAAGGCGTTTTAATAATAAGTTAACAGTTGAATTCATTAGTGATCATCCTCTTCGCGACTTGAGAAGTCGCCTTGAATTTCGGTAGCGGGGTTCGCAAATACAAAGGCCTGTGGATCAACTTTTGCAATGATGTTTCGAATGGTATAATATTCGTTTCTTGTGATAACCGTAACTAGCATAGTTTTATCTTGAGCGGTGTATCCACCTTTTATCGGTACGATACTAACACCGCGGTAAATATTTTGATAAATAAGTGCTTTAATGGTCTCTGGTTGGTCGGTGATGATTTGCACACTTCTTAGGGAGTTCGATCCAACAACGACCATATCCGCAACTTTTCCTGCAATAATCATCGTTAAAATAGCGTAAAGACCATTGGCAATGCCGTTGGTCTCATAAAGGAAGATAATCCCT
Organism: uncultured Candidatus Izemoplasmatales bacterium; assembly: GCA_964643385.1. GTDB lineage: Bacteria > Bacillota_I > Bacilli_A > Izemoplasmatales > Izemoplasmataceae > SLQR01. The sequence continues at coordinate 28,054 of CAZXSS010000012.1, read as the reverse complement.
GATAAAATAATCGCACCATCCACTATGTATATTGAGATACTTAAAGGAAATTTAAGTTTTTTACTTAATATTTTAATAGGGATATCTGTTCCTCCACTTGTTCCACCGTATTTAATCACATACCCAAATCCGAGTCCCATTAAGAACCCACCAAAGGTGATTGGGATAATATAATCGTTTGGCAAGTCAAATAACGGAGAGAACGTTTCTAAGATGAATAAGAATATCGGAAACATAATTGATCCGTAAATGCTTCTATAAAAAGCTTTCCATCCAAGTACAGCCCAACCAATTAGTAGTAAAATAATATTAAATACAAAAACAAAGTAAGAAATAGGGATGTCGAAGAGTTCACTTAAAAGTAACCCAGCACCACTCACGCCACCAATAATTAGCGCATATGGTGCGATAAAATAGTAAAATCCTGCGACCATAATGAAAATACCAAGAGTAATCATCCCGTAGCGTTTTTGGAATGTGTGTGTTTTTAAGTGCATCTTAAGCATCCTCCTTTGCGAGCATTTGTAGATAACTATGGATAAATGGTTCTAAATCACCATCGAGTACTTTGTTTACATTACCAGTTTCTTGATTGGTTCGATGGTCTTTTACCATGCTATAGGGATGCATGACATAAGACCGAATTTGTGAGCCAAATGCATTGCTTTTGGAGGTATCTTTCATAGTATCTATGGCTTCTTTTTGACGTGCTAATTCGCGTTGATATAGTTTCCCTTTTAATATTTGCATCGCTTTTGCACGGTTTTTTATTTGCGAGCGTTCATTTTGACACGTTACTGTTAGATTGGTTGGTAGATGGGTAATTCTAACTGCAGAATCTGTGGTATTAACACTTTGTCCCCCAGCACCACTCGCGCGGTAGGTATCAATTTTTAGATCGGTTTCGTTAATATCAATATCAATGGTGTCATCTATTTCTGGAATGACGTTAATACTAGCAAAACTCGTGTGGCGTCGTCCTGAAGAATCAAACGGTGATAACCGAACAAGTCGATGAACGCCTGCTTCTGATTTGAGTTTACCAAAAGCATACGCACCTTCAATAGTGAAGGTAACACTTTTGATGCCTGCTTCTAAGCCCGGTTGATAATCATTGACATTGATTGTATAGTTTTCTCGTTCAGCATAGCGGGTAATCATGCGGTAAAGCATTTCTGCCCAATCTTGAGATTCAGTGCCACCAGCCCCTGGATGAATTTCTACAATGGCGTTAAATTTGTCGTAATCTTCTGATAAATACACCGTGATAGAGAAGGCTTCTAGTGCTTTATAAAGTTGCGCCACATCACTCTCTATAGAATCAACAGATTCGCCAATTTCAAGCAATTCAAGGGCGAGTTCTAAATTTTCAATCTTATCTTTTAGGGCGTTGACCGCAGCAGCTTTTTGTTTAAGGTGTTTTAATGTTTCGATGACTTTATTTGCTGATTCATGGTCATCCCAAAAACCATCAACATACGTTTTCGCTTCGACGTCTTTGATGGTTTGTTTGAGTTGCTCAATATTAAGTAATGTGGTCAATTCATCATACTGATTTTTAATCGTTTCAAGATGATTTTTTAGTTCGCTAATTTCCATTATATACACCTCGAGTTGCTGTCTTATGTAAGTACAAAGACCCAAGCAGCGCTTGAGCCTAGTGTCTTATCTGCCGTGACAGTGTTTATATTTTTTGCCACTACCGCAAGGACATGGGTCATTGCGTCCAACTTTTTCGACGCGGCGTGGTGTGCGTTTTTGATCTTCTTCTTTACCTGAATAGGTTGATGTTGGTTTGGCGACTTGAACCCGTTCTAAGTTATTTCTAACAACGGCGCGTAATACATAGCGTGTCGCGTCGCGTTCAATTGATGCGATCAGTTCTTCAAACATCTCATAGCCAATTTCTTGATACTCTCTTAACGGGTTTTGTTGGGCATATGAACGTAAGCGAATCGATTGTCTTAATTCACTCATTTGATCGATATGTTGGACCCAATAGGTGTCGACAACACGGAGCAAGACAGCTTTTAAGAATTCGTTGTATTTTTCATCACCGGTTAATTTACGTTTTTGTGATAAATCATTGGTGACTTTTTCTCTAAGGTATGCTTGTGTAGTTTCTAATTCTTTTGATAATTTGTTTTTCTCAATGGTACCTGGATTGAATAGTTTACCGTTTAACGCATCAAATAATCCATCTATGTCTACAGTAGGCGTGCGTTTATCTTGATTGGTGTTGGCCATTACCATGTTGTCAATTTGACGGTATACAATATCTTCTGCAATATCCATAATAGATTCTTTTTGTAAGATATCACGACGTTGTTGGTATATAACTTCCCGTTGTTTTCTTAAAACCTCATCGTATTGTAAGACGGTTTTGCGGCGGTCAAAGTTATTGCCTTCAATTTGTTTTTGTGCACGTTTTACAAAACGCGAGAAAATACCAAAATTAATTGGCGCTTCTTGATCTGAACCTTTGGTTTTCGTTATCATTTCTAAACGTTTCTTAAATGAATCCCCACCAAAGCGGCGCAATAGTTCATCTTCTGCAGATAAGAAGAACTTTGAATACCCAGGGTCGCCTTGGCGTCCACTACGTCCGCGTAATTGATTATCAATACGGCGTGATTCATGACGTTCTGTCCCTAATACAGCAAGTCCACCAAGTTCAACGACACCTGGGCCGAGTTTAATGTCCGTTCCGCGTCCTGCCATATTGGTGGCAATTGTTACAGAGCCTTTTTTTCCAGCGTCTTCAACAATTTGTGCTTCTTTCTCATGTTGTTTGGCGTTTAAAACACTATGTTTAACGCCACGTCGTTTTAAAAGCTTGCTTAATAGTTCACTGGTTTCAATCGAAATGGTCCCAACAAGCATCGGTTGACCTTTTTCATTGCGGTCTTTAATTTCATCAGCAATCGCATTAAACTTTGCTTTCATGGTCGCAAAAATTACATCATTGTCATCTTGTCTAATAACGGGTTTATTGGTTGGTATTTCAATAACCAGCATATTATAAATATTTCTAAACTCTTCTTCCTCAGTTTTCGCTGTTCCTGTCATTCCTGAAAGTTTCGCGTACATACGGAAGAAGTTTTGGAAGGTAATGGTTGCAAGTGTTGAGGTTTCTTTTTTGATTTCAACGCCTTCTTTGGCTTCTAAAGCTTGATGTAGTCCTTCGCTAAATTGGCGACCGTGCATAAGTCGTCCGGTAAATGAATCTACGATGATAACTTTATCCTCTTGGACAACATAATCAACATCTTTTTCCATGGTATAGTTGGCTTTAATGGCATTATTAATATGGTGTAGTAAGCTAACATGATCGATATCATATAAGTTATCGATTGAGAAATGGCGTTCTGCTTTACTAATACCTTCTGGTGTTAAAGCAACAGATTTTGATTTAACATCTATTTCATAATCCTCTTCAGCCATTAAGGTTCTCACAAACGCTTGGGCTTGAAGATATAAATTCGCTGTATTTTTTGCGCCACCTGAAATAATGAGCGGGGTTCTTGCTTCATCAATTAAAATCGAGTCGACCTCATCAATAATCGCAAAACTCAGTGGTCTTTGAACCATATCTTCTTTATAGATCACCATGTGATCGCGTAAATAGTCAAATCCTAATTCATTGTTTGTCGAGTAAAGAATATCGCAATTATACGCATCACGTTTTTCTTCTTTAGACATTTCTCGGGTATTAAGCCCAACGCTTAATCCTAAAAATCTAAATAAATCACCGATTTCACCATCAACTTCACGACCTGCTAAATAGTCATTAACAGTAACAATGTGAACACCGTCACCTGTTAAGGCGTTTAAATAGGCTGGCATGACTGCAGTCAAGGTTTTCCCTTCACCGGTTTTCATCTCAGCGATGTTTCCTTCATGGATGACTTTTGCGCCCATAATTTGAACTTTAAACGGTTCCATATTGGTAACACGAATAGACGCTTCGCGCACTAAGGCGAAAGCTTCTACAGCTAAATCATCAAGTGATTCGCCATTTTTAATACGGGTTTTGAATTCATCGGTTTTCGCTTTGATGGCATCATCAGAAAGCGATTTAAATGCTTCGTGTTTGGTTATGACTAAGTCAGCAAATTGGGCAAGTTTTTTTTGCTGTCTTCGACTTGGATCAAATAGTTTTTTAAACATACTTCCACCTCGTTTTATATCATGAATATCATATCATAAAGCACGTGCTTTTCCAAAAAAAAATGCGCCAAGTGGCGCATTTTAATTACTCAGTTTCAATAACAGCGTATTTGCCATCATTTCTTAAGTAAAGCACGCTTGTTTTGTTTGTCTCTTCATCTTTGAAAATGTAGAAATCATGACCTAACATTTCCATTGCTGTAATTGCTTCATCAATACTCATTAATTCTAAGCTAATACTTTTATGTTTAACTGGGGTTTTAACGAGTTCACGTTCTAAGGCTTCTAGGTCAATCTCTTCGTTAAAGATATTGGCGACGCCTTCTTTTTTCTGTAAACTCCGAGTTATTTTTGTTTTGTTTTTACGGATTTGACTTTCTAATTTATCAATTGCTAAATCAATAGCTGCGTACATGTCTTCTTCTTTTACCTCAGCGCGCATCGTGTAATATTTTGTGGGAATGGTTACTTCGACACGGTGGTGGTCTTTGTAGGTTTTACAAACCACAAATGCATCAAGTTCTTCTTTGAAGTAACGTTCTACTTTGCCGAGCTTGTCTTTGGCGTAATTCTCGATGGCTTCTGTCACTTCGAATCCATTTTTGCCTCTAACTTCTACGAGCATAAAAATCATCTCCTTTTGTTTTATAGCTATATTATAACATAGGTGATTTTAAAAGACGTGTAATTTGTCAATTTTTGTTTAATCATCAAACTGATAAAGAAAGGTATCTGGTATGGTTGTAGGGTGATATAGTTTAAGTGGCGTAAACAGATATGTTAATAATTGCATCGCAATGGGTCGGTTTATCCATACTTCTTCATACCATAGGCATTCTTTTAATATACCCTTTTCAGACGTAGCTTGGAAAAATTTTGTTGTAAGTGATGGATGGTCGTGGGTAAAAAACGAGTAACATTCAATATGGTTTTTTTGAAGGGGAAATACGCTTAAAGAAAAGTCAATGTTTTGATATGTTTCACACATCACACATAGCTTGGGTGTTTTAAAAAGCGTATCAAAGGTTTGTGGTCTAACGTACAATGTTTTACATGCGGCACATATAGGCATAAAAAAACCTCCTCTACCTTATGATAGGCGTAAAGGAGGGGTTTTACTTTTTTATCAACCGTGCTTATTCACTGTTTGCTTGTTCGTTGTTGCTTAAATAGAGTTTTTGCATCAAAAATAGTAACAGGATAATCACAATAGATACCCCAACAACTAAAATGTCTGTAGTAATTTTAAGGTATAAAAAGGCGCTTAAAACAATCGCATCTAAAATGAATGCTGACCATACAATCCATAACTTTGCATCGATGTCGCCCTTTAACTTGCGGGCAAGACCGTAGTGAATCATCATATCCATCGTGATATAAAGAATTGCACCTAAAGAAGCGATTCTAGATAGGTCAAACAAGACTGTCAAAATGATCGCAAATCCCACAGTGTAAATAACGGTTTGTTGTTGGGTTGTTATACCGGGTGTTATCTTTTTATGTGGAATAAGCTCCATGTCTGCAAGCATGGCAATCAACCGAGATACGGCAAAAACACTTGCTATGATTCCGGTAATGGTCGCAATAATGGCAATAATGACAGTAAACCATAAGCCAAGATTATCAAAAGCAGGCCGTGCGGCTTCTGCTAATGCGTAGTCTTTAGCTTCAATAATTTGAGACACAGTAAGGTTGCCACTAACAGCAAAAGATATGATTAAATATAACGCTAAGCTGATGGCAATCGAAATCATAATAGCGCGACCGACATTGACTTTTGGTTGTTTAATTTCTGCCCCATTATTGGTAATCGTTGTAAAGCCTTTAAAGGCAAGAATGGCTAACGCGACACCCGCGATATAATGGATGGGGGTAACGGTAGGTTTGGCAGAGGTGGTTTCTGCTAGACTTAAGGTAAACTTCGTCGCATATAATCCACCAAAAGAGAAAACAATTAATCCAATAATCTTTACGAGTGACATAAGCGAAGTAAAACTTTGAATGACGAGATTTCCTAATAAGTTAATGGTTAATGAAAATAGCAATAAACCAACACCTAGTGCTGGGACGATCCACATGTTACTTGGTCCACCAAACAGTTGCATCGTATATGAGCCAAACGTCCGGGCAACTAAACTTTGATTAATGACCATAGAAAAAATCATCATTAGAGCACCAATTGAGGCAAATACCCCTTTACCATAGGCTTTTACTAAATACATCCCAATACCGCCAGCACTAGGATAATGCTGGCTGTATTTGATATATGAATAGGCACTGAATGCTGTTACAATTGCACCAATAACAAAGATAAAGGGAAACCATTCATTTGATAATTCAGCAATTTGTCCTAATAAGGCAAAAATACCTGCACTAATCATGACACCAGTACCTAGTCCAACAGCACCTATTAAAGTAATACTATTTTCTTTATATTCTTTCATGGTAAAGACTCCTTTTGTTAACCTATTAAGATATAAATAATAAAATGAGCATAATAATACCTAAAAATAAGAAAAAGTAGCCGATTTTAATGTTGGTTCTTGCATGCTGTGGGAGTTCTTTTTTTGTGGCTTCATAAGCGGTTAAGAAAAACAGCCCAGATAACGCGGCTAGTTCGATAAGTAAAAGGTGTTCGGGGATGTATATTCTAAATAATAGTAAGAGGATGACAATAAAAATTATTAGTATTAACAGTCCTTTTACTAAGCTTGTGTTGATTCTCATGGTTTCACCACCTTTGATATATTATAGCATAAAAAAAGCCACAAAAAAGTGGCTTATTCGTAGATTTTTGGTTCGATTTCACCAGATAGATAGGCAACCATATTGAATGCTAAGGCTTCTAGTTCGTTTTCTCCTGGATAAATAACAATTTCACCAAGGTGTTCAATCATTTCAATTAATGGTTGAATAATATCTTGATTATAGGTTAATCCACCTGTAAGAATAATCGCATCTAATTGCCCTTTGGTTACCGCATGAAGCGAGCCGATTTCTTTGGCAATTTGGTAAACCATCGCTTTAACGACTTTGCTGGCCTCAACACGCCCGCTTGAAAGCATATCAGATACTTCTTCAGCGTCCTTAGTATTAAGGTAACTAAACATACCACCGTAGCCGCGCACGAGTTTAAGCAATTCTTTTTTGGTGTATTGTTTACTATAAGCAAGATCAATGACACTGCTTACGGGTAAACTTCCTGTGCGTTCTGGTGAAAATGGGCCATCACCATCAAGGGCATTGTTGGTATCAACAACTTTGCCTTGTTTATGGTATCCTACACTAATGCCACCGCCTAAATGGGCAACAATTAAGTGGAGTTCTTCGTAGGGAACTTCAGCTTTTTTAGCGTATTTACGGGCGACAGCTTTTTGATTAAGGGCATGAAATAGACTGCGGCGTTCAATGCCGTTTAAGCCACTCATTTTTGCAACATCAGACATTTCATCTACAACAACAGGATCAGCAATATAAGCATCTTTACCAACTTGCGATGCCAAAATGTGGGCAATTAATCCACCCAAATTAGATGCATGTGATCCATAGGTGTTATTTTTTAGATCCTCAATCATCGCGTCATTAACTCGGTATAATCCACTATCAAGTGGTTTTAAAAGCCCTCCGCGACCAATGAACCCATCAATATCTGATAAAGCATAGTCGTATTCATTTAAAAAATCTAAAATAACGGTTTGACGCATGGGGATTTGATCGGCTAAGGTTTCAAAAGAAAGCATGACCCCATCGTCGTGTCTAATCGTTTCTTTGCATATCCGTTTAAGGCCGTCAAAGACGGCAACTTTTGTGCTTGTCGAACCTGGATTGATCGTTAAGATCTTCATGTTCGTCACATCCTAATTAAGCGTGTTGTTTAGCAATCTCAATACCGCGGTCTAAGGCAGCAATATTAAGATCGATTAACGCGGCTTTTTTACCGGTAAATATTTTTTTAAATACAGTGATAATGGCATCTTTTTTAAATACACCTGTGGCTTCAATATAAGCCCCTAACATGACCATATTGGCAACTTTTAAGTTGCCAATGTCTAAAGCCTCTTTGTTGGCATCAATGGTAATCACGTTAATATCAGAACGATATTCATAATCAGGAATTGAGGCATTATTAATAATTAAAATACCGTTTTCTTTTAGTTTTGGTTCAAATTTAAGTAATGAAGGTTTATTCAATGCAATGACAGAATCCGGATGGGTAATCACAGGAGAGTCAATAAGTGGGCGAGATATCGTAACTGAACAGTTCGCAGTTCCCCCACGCGTTTCTGGTCCGTATGAAGGGATCCATACCGTGTTAATATCTTCATTGGTTGCGGCATATGCTAAGATTTGGCCAATAAGCATCACGCCTTGACCACCAAAGCCAGCCACAATCACGCGTTCTTGATCATGCTTCATCGTTATCCTCCTTTGTGGCGTCTTTATAAACACCAAGTGGGAAGTAAGGAATCATATTATCAACGGCCCATTTTGTTGCATCAATTGGGGTCATGCCCCAGTTAACTGGACAGGTTGAGATAAATTCTATCATTGAGAACCCTTGTTTGTTTTCTTGAACATCAAAGGCTTTTTCAATGGCTTTTTTTGCTTTTCTAATATGTTTTGGGTCATGAACACTGACGCGTTCTAAATAGGTTGCTCCAGGAATGGTTGCAAGCATTTCAGACACGCGTATTGGTGCGCCTGCTTGAGCTTTTGAGCGTCCGCGTTGTGATGTCGTTGTTTTTTGACCGATTAGCGTTGTTGGTGCCATTTGTCCACCGGTCATGCCGTAAATCGCATTGTTGACAAATATCACTGTGATGTTTTCACCTCGGTGCGCTGCATGAACAATTTCTGCCATACCAATTGACGCTAAGTCGCCATCGCCTTGGTAAGTGAATACGGTTTTGTCTGGTTTAACACGTTTGATTCCTGTTGCAACAGCTGGTGCACGTCCATGTGCGGCTTGGTGGTTATCACAGTTAAAAAACTCATAACTCATAACACTACATCCAACACTGGCAACACCAATGGATTTTTCAATCAACCCTTTTTCAACTAAGACTTCTCCAACGAGTTTATGAATAATCCCGTGCGTACATCCTGGGCAATATGATAAGTCGCGATCGACCAATCCATCAGTTGGTTTGTATACGGTTTGTGTTTTCATTAGTTTTGCCCCCTTAGTGCTTTTTTCGCAGCTTCAACAACTTCTTCAGCTTCTGGGACTACGCCACCTGTACGTCCAAAGAAATCAAGTTTATATCGTCCTTGATTTACAATTTTAACGTCTTGAAGCATTTGCCCTAAACTCATTTCTACGGTGAGTAAGGTATGCACAGATTCTGGTAAGTTTTCAAACGCTTTTTCTGGGAATGGCCATAATGTAATTGGTCTAATAATACCAACATTGAGCCCTTCTTCTTTAAGCATTTTAACCGCACTTCTTGCAATACGTGCCATTGAGCCATACGCAACAATAACAACTTCTGCATCGTCCATATTAATGAGTTCATATCGTTGTTCTTTTTCAATCATTTCATCGTATTTTTTTTGTAATTTTAAGTTGTGGTCTTCTAATACGTTAGGATCTAAAGATAATGACACGATAATATTGCGTTTACCACGGGCATGGGCATTTCCATCTGCAGCCCATTCTTTTTTTAGTGGTGCTTTCATGTCAAGTTCTTTCTCAATGTCAACTGGTTCCATCATTTGACCAATAAGACCATCAACAGCAATCATAACTGGGTTACGGTAATAATCAGCGTAATCAAATGATTGTCTTACGATGTCAACGGTTTCTTGTAAGGTTTCTGGTGCAAATGATAAGACATGATAGTCACCATTTCCCCCGCCACGGGTAATTTGGTTGTAGTCTGCTTGAGAGGGTTGAATCCCGCCTAACCCTGGTCCTCCGCGCATAACGTTGATAATAACAGCCGGTAGTTCACTCCCAGCAATATAGCTAATACCTTCTTGTTTGAGGGCAATCCCAGGGCTAGAACTCGATGTTAATACGCGTGCGCCAGTTCCAGCAGCACCATACACCATATTGATAGCAGCAACTTCACTTTCCGCTTGAACAAAGACACGGTCGTGATCTTGCATATGATAAGATAAATATTCAGGTAGTTCATTTTGTGGGGTAATTGGATAACCGAAGAATGCATCACATCCGCCTTTAATCGCGGCAAGTGCCATGGCTTCGTTTCCTTTCATTAATACTTTTCCCATCGTTTCACTCCTTTACGAAACGTTCTACAGTAATCACAGAATCAGGACACATCATTGCACAAAAACTACATGCAATACATTTATCCATGTCTGTCACCATTAACGGGGTATACCCCTTAATATTGGTTGTAGACGTATCTAATTTTAAAATATGTACGGGGCAATGATGGACACATAAATTGCATCCTTTACATTTGTCTTGATCGATAATAATTCTACCTTTTGCCATAATAGCCTCCTATAACCAGCGCTTTGCTAAGTACCGTACTAAGGTACGGTTTTCTCCTGCAAACACTTTGGTAGTTTTAACATGTTCTTCGATAAACGTATATACTATCGGGATATCTAATGCTTTGCTAACTTCTTTAAGCATTGTTTCTCCTTCAAGTATCGTTGATTCATCTGTATAGTCCATTAAATTTGTATTGTTGATAAGTCCAGTGACTTTTAATTGTGATGTTGCTTCAAGTTCCTTAATCATTGCGAGTATTTTTTCAGCACTGTCCGTTTCTTGTCGAAACTTGTTCACAACGACAAGAAAGTCAATGTCACTTGTATCATCGATAAAACTACGATATTGGATTAAAACCTTAGAACCATGCTTCGTTCCACCGAGGTCATAAATAGCCGATAAATCTTTGTTAACAAAAGGACGACTCCCTTTCGAACTAATGAAAGGGAGATCGCTTCCGGTTGCATTTTCTATGGTTGACTCAATTATCTTTACCCCGTGTGATTCAAGTAAATCACGGACGCTTCTAGAACGAAAATACGGGTTAATGATGTCTAAGTCAACTAAGTATTGTTGTGATTTATCAATGGCTAAATTAACAGCGATTTCCGATTTACCGGACCCATAATGACCCGTTAAAATCGTAATTCGTTTCACTAGCGTTTAACGAAGTTTGAACGAACTTGACCAAGCGTTTTAATGCGTTCTTTTGCAAATAATTTTGCGGCAGCTTGGGTATGGATATCGTTTTCTTTTGCAAGTTTGTAAATCAATAAGATACGATCGTAAATTTTTTCAATATCGTTTTTTGCAGACTCGGCATTATACCCTTGAAGTTCATGATACACATTAATAAGTCCCCCGCCATTAATAACAAAGTCAGGTGCATATACAATGTCTTTATCTTTTAACATGTCTCCATGTTTGTCTTCTTCTTCAAGAACATTATTTGCAGTTCCCGCAACAATTTTACATTTGAGTTGCGCAATTGTTTTATCGTTGATTTCTGCACCAAGTGCACATGGTGCGAATACGTCAACATCTAATCCATAAATATCTTTTGGTTCAACAAATTCAACATTTGGATACTTTTTCTGTATTTTTTTAATATGTTTTTCATTGATTTCTGTAAAATAGATTTTTTTAGCACCTGCATCTAGTAAATAACCGATTAAGTAATCGCCTGTTTGACCAGCACCCTGTACAGCAAATGTTTTACCTTTAATTTCATCAGATCCAAATACTTCTTGTAGTGATGCACGGATACCGTGGAATGCACCGAGTGCAGTCATTGGTGAAGGGTTTCCACTTTTGTGTTGTAAGCCAACAACATAATCAGTTTCCATATGAACATAGTCCATATCTTTGGTTGATGTATTGACATCTTCTGCAGTAATATAGCGTCCATTTAATGTTTGAACGTAACGACCAAGTCCTCTAAAATACGCTTCAGATTTAACTTCATCAGCATTTCCAATTAACACGGTTTTTCCCCCGCCAAGGTTTAATCCCGCTGCGGCAGCTTTATACGTCATTCCGCGTGCTAAACGTAATACATCTAAGACAGCATCATCTTCACATTCATAATTCCAAAGTCTTGTTCCACCTAAAGCAGGGCCAAGCGTTGTATCATGAATACATGTTATACCTTTTAAACCAGTTGCATCGTCATGAAAAAACACCAGTTGTTCGTAGCCATGTTTTTCCATGTACTCAAATTTTTTCATTAAAAAAATCCTCCTTAAAAAAATTAACATCTTCAAAATTTAAACGCCGTCAGATGAAAGCGTTTTTACGTAAATGATTATAACATTTTTAACCGGTGCTTTCAATGTTTATTATGTAAAATATTTAAAAATATTGCTTTTAGATGTATTACAAATAAGGATATAAAAAAAGCCCTTAATTAAGGGCTTTTTAATGTTTAAATAACAATGTTTATAAGTTTATTTGGGACGACAATTATTTTTCGTATCGTTTTTCCACTAATATATTGCTGAATTCGTTCACTCGCCAATGCTTTTTCTTCTAATATTTCTTTATCTAAGTCTTTAGCAACATTCATTTTGTCGCGAACTTTTCCATTAACGCTAATAACAACAGTAATGGTTGATTCTTCCATCAATTTCGCATCAGCTTTTGGATATGGTTGATAGACAAGATCATCGTTAAATCCTAAGCGTGAATTCAGTTCTTCAGTAATATGTGGTGCATAAGGATGGAGCAATTTTAATACTGTATGGTACGTATCTTTTGAAATATGGTCTTGTTTTGATAGTTCATTAACAAGTGCCATCATTTTTGCGATTGCGGTGTTATATTTAATGTTCTCTGTATCTTCGTTAACTGCATCAATGGTTTGGTGCAAGAGGGTGATTACCGCATCACTATCAGGTTTATCTTGAACACTGTCAAATAAACGCCATACTTTATCTAAAAAACGTCTTGAGCCTTTAATACCAGAATCGCTCCATGGTGTTGATTGTTCATAATCACCAATAAATAAAATATAGACACGGAGGGTATCAGCACCGTAGTGATCAATCATATCGATTGGGTTGACAACATTGCCTTTAGATTTACTCATTTTATCGCCATCAGGTCCTAAAATAAGGCCTTGAGCTGTCCGTTTTTTATACGGTTCTTCGGTTGGAACAACGCCAATATCCGATAAGAATAAATGCCAAAACCGTGAATAAATAACGTGGCGCGTAACATGTTCCATACCGCCGTTATACCAATCAACATTCATCCAATATTTTAGTTTGTCATAATCAGCAAGTTCGCTTTCATTACGCGGATCTGTGTAGCGCAAGAAATACCAACTAGACCCAGCCCATTGGGGCATGGTGTCCGTTTCTCTTTTTGCTGGTCCACCGCATGTAGGACATGTTGTATTTACCCATTCATCAATGTTTGCAAGCGGGCTTTCACCAGTTTCTGTTGGCGCAAATTCTTTAACAACAGGCAATGTTACTGGAAGGTCTTCTTCTTTTACTGGGACCATACCACAAGTATTACAGTGAATAATTGGAATTGGCTCTCCCCAGTAGCGTTGGCGGTTAAATGCCCAGTCTTTCATTTTGTAGGTTATCATCTTTTGGCCAATATTATGACTTTCTAAAAAGTCATTCATCGTTTTAATCGCTTCTTTAACGGTCATCCCATTTAAGAAGTCGCTATTCATCATAATGCCTGTTTCAGTATCGGTGTAGGCTTCTTTTGATAAGTCGCCGCCTTCAATAACTTGCGTAATCGTTAAGTTATATTTTTGGGCAAACTCGTAATCGCGTGTATCATGCCCTGGAACTGCCATAATCGCTCCAGTTCCATAGCTCATCATAACATAATCAGCGACAAAAATAGGAATGGGTTTTTTTGTCAGTGGATTGATGGCTTCAAGGCCGTCAATTTTGACACCAGTTTTATCTTTAACCAGTTGGGTACGTTCAAACTCAGTTTTATGTTTTGCCTGATGTTGGTACTCATGGATGGCACCGATATTATTGATTTGGTCTTTGTATGTTTCAAGCAATGGATGTTCAGGGGCAATAACCATAAATGTAGCGCCGAACAAGGTATCAGGACGTGTGGTGAATACGTTCAGTTTGGTGTCTGTTCCTTTTATTGGGAAATAGACTTCTGCCCCTTCACTCTTACCAATCCAGTTTTCTTGTTCGGTTTTAATTCTTGATAAGGTTTCTAATTTATCTAGTCCTTGTAACAGGCGTTCTGCATATGCTGTGATTTTTAAAAACCATACGTCTTTTTCTTTTTGTTCTACAGGTGAATCACAGCGGTCACATACACCGCCTTGGCTTTCTTCATTTGAAAGAACAACTTTACATGAGGGACAAAAATTCACATACGTTTTATTGCGGTACGCAAGTCCTGCTTTAAAGAGCTTTACAAAAATCCACTGGGTCCACTTGTAATAATCAGGGTCGGTTGTATCAACCATGCGATCAAAATCAAATGAATACCCAACAGCTTTTAGTTGTTTGGTAAAGACCTCAATGTTTTGATCAGTTATCGTTCTCGGATGAATTTTTTCTTTTATTGCGTAGTTTTCTGTTGGTAAACCAAACGCGTCAAATCCAATTGGAAATAAGACGTTATAGCCTTCCATGCGTCGTTTTCTTGCAATGATTTCTAGACCTGTATAGGCTCTAATATGACCCACGTGCATTCCAGACCCAGATGGGTAAGGGAATTCTACAAGCGCGTAGTATTTAGGTTTATCAGAAAAATCAATCGCCTTAAAACGGGCATTGTCATACCAGTGTTTTTGCCATTTTTGTTCAATCTTTTTGGGTATATAATCCATTGTATCACTCCTAAAATTTAATAAAAAAATCGTCCTTAAAAAATAAGGACGATTGTCATCGCGGTACCACCTTAGTTCTAGTTTGCACTAGCACTTGAATCCTTTAACGCAGGATGAGTCGTTATAAGCTTACGGGCTGCACTTATAAAGCTCCCTAGACTAATTCACAACAGTTACGCTTAGTTTTCACCAGCCACTAAGTCTCTATTACTCGTAACATAGTTGTTACTACTTCTAGTTCTTTGCTTTTTCTATATCATAGCACAGGAAGAGGTGCTTGACAAGGGTTATTGTTTGTTTATGCGTTTGTATAATGCCATTGTCATTCTATTCATTTGACGGAAAGCGACAAACAAGAAAATAATTAAAATCAAGAAGCTTACAGTGCCAAATATCGCGGTTAAAAATTCGTTAAATATAAGGACGATATATAAGGCCGTTGCAGCGTAAGCCATTAAGACAAACACGGTTTTAAACGGGATGCCTGGCAAGCGGCTTTTTGATAATAGGGTATTAATTAAAATAAACACTAAAAACAAGATGATATTAAAGATTATGTTGGTAATTACGACCATCGATCCCCATAGTGGTTTGGTATCTAAAATGATTTCATCCGCAGCCGCAAAGATAGCATGATAAAAGGTGTCTTCTTCTGCTTCGCTAGACGGACTTAAATTAAGGTTTTGAACGGGTGCTTGAAAATCTTCAAGTTCTCGTGATTCAATAACCGTATTCATAATGATGAGGTGAACTGAGGTATCATGTACAACAAAATGATAAACAAACCCATCATAAGAATCAGGCTCTAGTGTGGTATTTGAATCAATATGAAAGACCATGCCTTCGGCTTCATACATAGTAAAGGTACTTTCTGTGTCACATTCTATGGTGGCGTTATCAATCTCACACGAGGCATCAGGAAATGTCACATCATCTTCAATGGTCGCTTTGGTTTGCGCTGATACACCATCAAAGGTAAGTGTTGAAATCAGTAATGGCGTTGCCATAAGTATTGCAAAAAAGCCTATATATAATAAGGCTTTGAATACGCCATCTTTATAATATTTTAATAATCCGGTTGGGTTTACAAGTGCCAATCTAATTCTTTCTAACATATAATCACCGTTTTTATTATAGCACAAAACTTAATTTTTGAAGAAGTATGATACAATAAATCTTAGGTGATAACAATGGATTTACGAAACCAAGAAAAACGGTATCATACATATAATAACTATTTAAAAGAACGATTTCATAAAAAAGTCTTTAAAGTCCCTTTAAATGGACATTTTACGTGCCCAAATAAAGACGGTTTTAAAGGTCTTAATGGTTGCATTTATTGTTCTCCTTCGGGCAGTGGTGATTTTGCGGGAAATCCTTTGGATGATTTAAAGACGCAATTTCAAGAAGGTAAATCTAGACTTTTAAAAAAATGGCCAGATGCGTATACCATTGCGTATTTTCAAGCCAATACCAATACCTATAAACCAGAACCTCTTTTACGCGAGTTATTTTATCAAAGTTTGACCCTTGATCCTTCTATCGTAGGCCTTAGTATTGCGACTCGGTGTGATGCCTTAGACGATGAAAAAATTGCCTTGCTTAGTGAACTCAATCAAATCACCTATTTACAGGTCGAACTCGGACTTCAATCGATTCATGATAAAACAAGCACATTCATAAACCGTGGTCATGATTTGGCGTGTTTTGAAACGGCAGTTACAAAATTACGGGCTGCTGGAATTGATGTGGTTGTTCATATTATTAACGGGTTCCCTCTTGAGACTAAAGCAGACATGATTGCGACGACTGATTATTTAAATACGCAAGATATTCAAGGCATCAAAATTCACATGCTTCATGTAATGAAAGGTACGTTGCTTGGGGCGATGTATGAAAAAGAACCCTTTGAACTATTATCGCTAACTGATTATGTCGACATTGTCGTCACACAAATCGAACGTATGAAGCCAAATATTATTATTCACCGTCTGACAGGTGATAGTCCAAGCGATGCATTGCTTTCACCTTTATGGACTAAGAAAAAGTTTGTGGTGATGAATGAAATTGATAAGTGGTTGCGCGCAAAAGATAGCTATCAAGGTAGTGCGTATCAGTCAGATGAACCGATAATAAAAAAGATCACTAAGTGATTTTCTTTGGTAATAGATAGCGGGTTTTATCTAAAAAGAATACAAAACTAAGTAAATCGGCACTCCCTCCTGGGGAGATGCCTTTTTTCTTATATTGTTCTGACAATGCGGTGTAATAATTCATATTAAAAGGATGTTCGTCTAATAACGCATGCATCTCTGCTTTTACATCACGTAAGGTTTTAAATGTGTGCCGTTTAATAATTGTCGTATCATCAACACGGGCCATAATGGCACACAGTTTTTGATAATCAGTATATTCAGTATTTGGATACCAACTCATGACACTTTTAAAGCCGTTTTTAACTTCGTCTCTAATCCCTTGAATACCGTATTTAAGATAGATAATTTCTCCTGGTGTTAACTGGTCTTTACTTGTTAAGTTTTTGAAATCATCTTTGATAAGATGGTTAATGAATGTTTGCATCGCTTTTATTGCATCTTCTAAAGGACGATTATGCATAATTGACGCGGTGAAAAATGGTAAGAACGCTCCAAAAATGAAGATAGCACCTTTATGGGTGTTAATATGGTTTGTTGCTTGATACATGCTGGCTTCTGCTTCTTTTCCGATGTGTCTTATGACATCAAGATTGGCTTCAATGTTAAAGCCCATTTCCACAAATTCTTTCATATAAGGGATAAGTGCGTCGATGCTTTTAAGAAAATGGGTATAGTCCATGTCTTCATGCGCGCCTGTATCCTTGAAGGAAACCAACCCAAATGATGGGTATAAGCCGACTTCTTTTCTTAACGCTAAGCCGACTTCTTTAGCGAGGGCATCGCTTAAAAAATCTTCTACACGGTGGGTGATATGGTGTCTTAACTCTAAGACATCATGGGTTTGATTACGGGCGCATGTATGGGCTTGGTTGTTGCATAAGTAGCATGTCCTTGGGGGTGCGCCAATTGTTTCTCTTGTAATAGTTTTTTGGCGAATGTGAACATCAAGATCAACAAAGCGGCCAAGTGGATGGGTTGATTCTAAGTTTGTGAGTTGATGTTTTAGTGTTAAAGGGTCTATATCAATTGTATACAAATAATAGTTTCCTGCTTCAGAGTGATAAAACGTGGATTCGCACTCATAAATCGATGTAAAATGATGATTCATTACACGTAAGATTACATCAGTATACCAAGTGTTTTTGGGGGAACCTGGTATATTAATTTTAAGTGATACAACAGGGTGTTTCGCGTGTTTTAGTGCATCATCTAAAGTTTGGTAGAACGCATCTTTAGCAGCAAGTATCGATTGCTTAATGTCGGCTAGTTTGGGTTTTGATTTTGGCAATGCAATCGCGTCCTTTCTTGGTTCTTAAGAACTTAAGGGTTGCCTTAGGAACAAGGGGCTCGACTGAGTCAATATCATGGTGTTTTAGATGGTGTCTTACAATTGATGCACTAATTGGCTGATCGTTATAATAAAGTCTTGGAATGATGTGAAGGTGTGAACCTAAATGTTTATGCATAATATGATTGTACATATTGGTCATGGGGCTTAGTGGTTCTTCACCGACATACCGCTTCTCGATATTAAAGGTAGGTTGATAATAGTGTTTATAGATTAACACGTCAATAAGGGCATGTTCTTCTTTAATGGTGGTTTCTTCTTTTAAAAAGTATTTGGGAAAGGTAGCTTGTGATACTAAGTAGGGTCCTGTTGGTAAGACAGTCACATTATCAAAGGATGCACAGGCTTCTTTAATAATCGAAAATCGCGAGTCGAAGGGGAAGACACTAAGGTCTTCGCTAACGACAAACACTAAGACATGATGGTGATTTTTTCGTGCAGTAGAAATTAGATGCAGGTGCCCCTTGGTCATGGGGTTTGCATTTATGACAACACAAGCGGTATTTTTAATGGCTTTAACATACGTTGTCTTTAGCGCGTTCAACGTTTTTTCAATTGTTGACCCACCTTCAAATAAGGTGACTCTATCGGTATGCATAATGGGATGTAATCCAAGTGCTTTAAAAAGATGTGCTTGAGTATTTTTTGTATATAGAAAATAATGGGTAATGCCTTTAGATTTTAAGCGTTTAATCATTGCTGTAACTAAAATACTTAATATATCTTTTCCTTGATAATCAGGATCGATCGCCACGGCTTTAATGACGGCATTACTCGTTGATGCGGTTGCGATGATTTGTTTATTGTCTTTTAGTACGATGGTATCATCAATATCGTTTTCATATTGCAGATCAAACGTGTTTAAAAACGCTTTTACAGCAGCTTTTTCACTTGGTAAGATAACATCGTAAATAATCATAATTACACCTTCTTATAAAGGGTATCAATTGCCGTTCCGTCTCTATCTTCAACCAGTCCAATGGCATGACCTTTATGGTTAAACGTACTAGGAACGCCTGTATAGTGGTGAGCTCTTGCCATTAAGGCTTCAATGGTTACGATATCTAAAGTACTGTCTTTCAGGGCTTCTATTAAGTCTGTGCGACGTGGATTGATGGCGATGCCACGTTCAGTAACAATGACATCAATATGTTTTCCTAATGTCGTGATCGTGTTGACTTTGGTTTTTATAATTGGGGTGCGGGCTTTAATAAGTGGGGTAACAATTATTGATAGTTTGGCATCGGTGGCTGTGTCGCTGTGTCCGCCTGATCCACCAATGATGGTATTGTATGAATCGGTCGTAACGTTGACATTGAAATCAAGGTCGACTTCAGTACACCCTAAAATGACGATATCTAAATCTTTAATCACGCGGTTAGGATTATGCGGGTTTGCGTACGTGTTTGCGCTAATAGCGAGATGATTAGGATTGTGTGCGATGCTTTTTACGGCATCTAAATCAAAACATTGAACATCATAGAGTTTATCAACGAGTCCTTCTTCTAACATATCAACATGGTATTTAGTAATCCCACCAGAAAAGAATCCCGCTTTAATGTTATTGGTTTTAATATACGTTTTAATGGCTTCGGTGACGCGGAGGCTGATTCCGCCTGCACCACTTTGAAATGAAAATCCGTCTTTGATAAGCTTAAGTTCAGTAATACACTGACTTGCGTTTTTAGCAATTTTAACACCAATTGGATTGGTGGTCACAGCAGTCGTTCCGCTGACGATGCCTGCTTTATCACCAATTGAATCAACGTGTAAAACATAATCGACATCTTTGCCGTTTATTTGATAATTTTTTAGCGGTGTATCTTGGATATTATCGGTAATAAGGACGGTGGTTTTTGCATAGGTTACATCTTCGGCAGCATACCCTAATGATCCGCATGCAGAAGGACCAATTGCTCCTGTTGCATTGCCTTCTTTATCGACGGTCGGTGCGGCGATAAAGGCGATATCAATGGTGGTTTCTTTTTCGATGATTGCCCTTGCTCTACCCCCGTGTGTTTGCATTGTAATCATATTTTCTTTGCCGTGTTTGGCAAGATAATCGGCAACGGGACCGTTGAGATAGTTGGTTTTGATGTGTTTGATTTGGTTATGTTTTAGTAAATCGATAATGGCTGTGTAGGTAGGAAATATTGCAGATGGGTAAAGTCCAATATCTTTAATGTTATGTTTATGAAAGTACGGTAAGATTCGGTTGATGACATGATCACCATTTCTTAAATGATGATGAAATGAGATGTTGATAGAATCATGGATGTCTAAGGCATCCATAAGTGTGTCTAAGTCGGTAAACAATTTCATCGAATCACCCCGTAATATTGTGCCCGTTTTAAGGTTTCTTTTGCACGTTCAATAACAGGTTTATCAATCATTTTGCCGTCCAAGGAAAACCGCATACTTCCTGTTTTTTTATGCATATGAACTATCCGTTCAGCTTGTTCTATCTGTTCTAATGAAGGACTAAATAATGTATTAATCGTATCAACATGATTGGGGTGAATGGCTGCTTTTCCGGTAAAGCCTAACGTGCGGGCTAAACGACAATCTGGTTCTAATAAGT
>CAZXSS010000012.1:0-6903 GCA_964643385.1 uncultured Candidatus Izemoplasmatales bacterium | reverse complement strand
GCTTTTCCGGTAAAGCCTAACGTGCGGGCTAAACGACAATCTGGTTCTAATAAGTCTAGGTTTTTTACATTGGTATAAGGGGTATCAATGACATCTTTGTGATAGCTTTTAGCAGCCATGACAAGTTGGCTACGCGCAAATAATATTTCAGTCCCTTCTTGGGTCCGTTCAATACCAAGTGCTTGAGTTAAATCTTCTCCACCTAGCAATACACCTTTTATGAGCGCATGCGAGACAATAGCTTCTAGTTCAAAAAACGCTTTCGGTGTTTCGATAATGCCAATAACTGGGAACGTTATTTGATGTTTTTCAAAGCTTGCCTTAAGTGCTTTAAGCGTGTTTGTCGAGGCTTTTGGTAAGACAATGCCTTTAATTGGTAAGGGTGAAATCATGTTCATATCTGCTTCAAAATATTCAGTACTTGGGTCATTAATACGGATATATATGTGTGGTTTATCAAATGTATATTGAGTTAAAAACGCATGCGTTAACATGCGTGCTTCTAGTTTGTCGTTTGTGCTTACGGCATCTTCAAAATCAATGATTACGGTATCCGCATCAAAGACATCAAGGTTTTGTAACATATTGGGAACATCGCCGGGAATAAACAGATAACTACGACTCATGTTTAGCCTCCTTAAGACGCGTAATGGCAGATTTAAGTCGGGCTTTTATGGTGTAATCTAGGGCCCCTTTATCTTGAATAACAACGTGAATATTAGAAATATTTTCTTCATCTAATACTGTGTTTGCGACCTTTTCTATTTGGGTATGAAACGCATCGTAAACGATGCTTTCAATATCAATGACTTTACTGTTGTGTTCTGTGACGGTGATTAAACAATCGCTTGAAGATAAACTGCCCGTTGTGACACTACGCATGATGACGACGTCCTATCAGGGCGAGGGTACGCGCCATATGATTTTTAACAATCATAATACCCTCATCAGCACCCATACCTGGTTTGGCTAAGACTTGCGCTGCTTCACATGCCATCGCAATTGAGGTGGTAATTTCTGCAGAGATATTGGTTTCATTACAGGTTCCGCCGCTATATGCACCCATATCATGTTTTAAGCAATACCGAAGGGCTTCAATGATATTATTTACACCACCAAGGTCTGGGGTTTTAACTTGAACCATGTGGCCTGCTTTATTGTCTGTGAAGTATTTAATATCTTCAAAGGTATTACACCATTCATCAGCGACGATTTCAACCGTACATTCTGGGTCTGCATCAACCATTTCTCTTAAGTGTTTTAACGCAAGCATTGTATCTTCGCGGTTGCCACTATCAACTGGGCCTTCAATACGCAAGGTAAATGGTTTGGCAACGTCTGAGAGGTCTTTAAGATAATTGAATATTTTTTTGTTGTTGTGTTCAAAGATGATGCCAATTAATCCATAAACATCAATATGAAAAATAGGATTATAATCATCACGGATGCGTTTTTGTAATACGCGGTTGCGTAGCCACTTAACGTATTCTTTTAAAATTTGTCCTTCTTTTCCTAACTTAGTTTCGATGTTGTTGATGAGTGCATGTGGCATGACATCAACTTCTTTGATAATCATTTTATCAACGTTGGTATAGCGTTCATCACCGGTTTGTGCAAACAGTGGAATCATATAATAATTATTGTTCATTAAATGGTATTCTTTGCGCACAATTTCTGCCATGGTGACTTTATTGGCTTTAGCAGTGGCAGATAATAAAGCGCCTGTAACACCATAACGCATGGCGGTATGAAGACGGGTATCTTTAATCATTAATCGGTCAAAGTATTCTGCATTGGTTCTAAATTCACTGACATCTAAGCCAATTAACTTAGGTTTGATATGCTCGTTGAAAAACACTGCCCCTTCTTCAGCTAAGAAAAGACTATCGCGCCCGCCAGCTCCAGAATATTGCACCGCGGCAGCATCGCCATAGGCAATTGACTCGTCTTCTAATATGAGCATAATAGATAAAGATTCTCCAGGTTGTCTTATGGCAGTAAATTTGTCAGTTGAAGGGGTTCCTAGATACATAAATCCGTCCATGGTTGCGCCTTCTTTGATGGCTTTTTGATCGTCAAAATAAAACCCGGTAAACCCTGGTGTACATAAAGCATCAATGATTTTCATTAGGCTTGCTCCTTCATTTTTGGTTTTCCAACAAGGTGCCCTTGACTGACAGCATAAACATCATCGATGGTCATTTTAAATGAGACATCACGATTTTCTTGTTTGGCGCGGATGGCGAGTTTATCTTTGTGGAACGCTTTAACCTCATCGTCAAAGGCGAGGTTTCCAAACTCTAAAATTCGGATTTTTCCATCTGCATCGCGTGCAGGTAAGATTTTACCGGCATTCATTTCACTTGGAGCAAATGGAATATCGATAATGCCGCGTTTAAAAGCCTTGACAACACCGTCGGCCAAATCGCCTTTACCAGCTTCTAACGTTGCATAAATAAGGTTATTGACTTCTTTTTTTATCATTGCTTTTTCTTCTTTGAGTTCTTTTGAAGAAGGCATTTTTTGTTCTTTAAGTAATTGGACAACGATTTTTGATGCGCGTAAGCCTTCTGCGTTGGCTTCTTTTGTAGGTATTCCTTGTGATTCGTGGGCTGATTTGGTAATCATTTTTGTCGCTTTTCCTAATGCGGCAACGGTACTTGCCATACTAATTAATCCCATTGATTTTGCTTCATCTGCAGGAAATCCTCCCATCCATTGATGGAATACAGTTGTCACAAAGACATCATGATATCCAAAAAGCTTTAAATAATAGTTGGTGAGTTCATCTAAAGTCTGTAAAGCTGCAACATCTTGAACGACATTGCCGGCTTGGCCGTAGCCAACCGTAATGTTTTTAACGCCTTGTTCTGCAGCGAGTATCGCTTCTATAATAGCGACAGTATGAGAAATTGATGGGGGTACAAGGGTTCCTGTCAAGGGTCCATAAGGTTCACGGTTGATTTCAATTCCTTGTTCTGCGTAATACCCAACAAGTCGGTCGCAATATTGCCAGTATTTTATGGTGTCTTCTAATCCGATGTTTTTTGCGTAAGGGATATTGTAAGAAATTCCGCCACCTTCATTTGATGTCCAACCGGCAGCGTGAATGATTTCTGTTAATAATCTAGCATCAGGTGTTCCATGTCTTGCTTGTAAAGGCACATTAACAGCATCAAAAATCTGTTTACATCCTTCAACTCCATGATTGACTGCGGGAAACCCATTTAGTAAACTGCGTCCTGCTTTTTCTGATTCTTTTACACCGTCTTCTGCATTTTGATAGCGGTTTTGTCTTGTGTATGAATCAATCGTGGTAGGTAAGAAATCAGCTTCGCCTTCTTTTTCAAGAAACTGCATTAATTCAATATGTTGTTTAATGGTGGCAACACCAGCACGTGGTTGAATCATGGTAATGCCGTTTTCTTTGGCTTGACGTAATTTCTTTGCGAAGTTTTTATGATCAGGAATATTTTTAAGTGTTTCAACTGTCTTATCTAAATCTAAAAGGGGTGAGCTTCCTGTTTTCCATTGTGTTAAAATTTGCTTACGTACCGTTAAGAAACTATCCCAAGTTATTTTTTTATTTTTTACCATGGTGGCCTCCTACTCAAGGTGTCTTTTCATAAGTTTAAGTGCAAGTTTTGGATATTTTTGTCCTAGCAAACCCATAGAAGCTAGTATGTATTTGCGGTCGATTAAAAAGGTTGGATCTGTTGGTCTTAATTCAAGTTTTTTGTTACTTTTTTGATTGACTTCTCTGAGTATTTCTTTGGCGTCATCATTATTGATTAAGACGCCACCAGTCCCGATGACGTATTTAACATCTGTAAGGTCTTTTCCGGTTTGATAATACATATTACCAAGTGGGGTGTAAACAACCTCTACATGGCCCACATGACGACTCATAGAGACATCGCAACAAATACGTGCGAGTGCTTTATCAAACTCTTTTTCTTCGTCGGTATCAGGTAAGTATTCCACATTATCATGGCGCTTTTTCGCCGATGCTTCAATATTATTAGTTTCTGATTTATAATATTGTTTAAACTCATAAGGGGAAACTAAACTTAGAAGGGCATTGGCGCTATAGCGCATTCCTAAATCGCCTTCAACCGTCCGTTTAGCAAACGGTTCTTGTAAGCCTTTGAAAATGACTTCACTGCGTTTAGGAAACCCTTCACCAATGGTATGAACATCGGTTGTTGCGCCGCCTACGTCAATGACCATGAGTTCACCAAACCCCTCTTGGTCTTCAAAGCCTTTAGCTAGTAATTCAGCAGCATTTAGAACCGCTTCTGGGGTTGGCATAATGATTTCGCCTGTTTGTTCCTCTGCTTTTTTAATCCCTTTGGCTTCAATAATCTTTGTTATAAATATTTGTCTAATAACGTCTTTAGCTTCTTTAACGTGAAGTTCTTTTAATTTTGGCATAACATTATCGACGATATAAAATTCTTGATTGGATTCAGTGAAGATATCATCAATTTCATCAGCAGCATCTTTGTTTCCAGCGACAATAATGGGAACGCCAAGTTCTGCGTCACGAAGTTTTTTAGCGTTATGGATGATACATTCTTTATTTCCACCATCGGTTCCGCCAGCGAGTAAGATGATATCAATGTCGGCATTTTTTAATTGTTTAATTTCTTTTTTACTTAGGTGATGGCTAAAGACTTGATTCACAAGGGCACCAGCCCCTAAGCAAGCGCGTTTTGCGGCTTCTACAGTCAATTCTTCTACAAGACCAATAGCCGCCATTTTTAATCCCCCAGCTGCACTAGAGCATGCGGATACACCATCAAGTGTTTCTGGTAAGTCGGGGTGGGCTTGTCTTAGTTTATTTAGCGCATGATTAAAGCCATCAAGAACATTTGTCTTGACGGTTGTCATCGCTTTTGATGTCCCGATGATTTCTTCCTTTACAAGATCGACAGCAGTGAGTTTAGTGTATGTGGATCCAAAGTCGACTAAAAGGTGTACTTTCATTATTCTCCCAGATCCTCTCTTAAGTGCTTGATAGCATCCTCAATATCTGTGCCTGGTGGATAGACGCGATCAAAGCCCATTTTTTTGAATCGTGCTTCGACTTCTTTAAAATCTTGTTTTCCAACAACAATGTTACCACCAACATATAATTTAATATGTGACAACCCTGCTTCTTCACAGTTTTCACGCATATATTTACAGTCAATTTCACCATGACCATATAATGAAGAGACCAATATAGCAACAGCGTTGGTTTCGATGGCAGCGTTAATAAAGTCCTCTTGTGAACTTAATACGCCAATATTTACAACATTGAACTCGTGTTCAGTTAAAACGTGTTCAATAATTTTATTCCCTACAGCGTGGACATCGGCTCCGATGACCCCTATAACAACCGTTTTCATGACGTTCATCCTCTCTTAAATGACAAAAAGGATAATTTTTTATAATAAAATTATCCTTTTATGGTTGATTTTAGCGTTAAGCAAAAATAGTTGTCGCTCATGGTAATAGCGGCAGTAGTTAAAGACAAGCATTGTAATGTAATTCGTATGCAATCCATTATTTTATCCTCAACTCGGTTTATGGTATTTCGTTGCTTTAACACATGTTTTATTATACTCTTAATGCAATAGAAATCAAGGGTTTTTATGAAAATATTGTAAGCGCTTGTAAACTTTTTAGAATTTGGTTAAAAAAAAGATAAACCAAGCCGGGTAGGATTGGTTTATCCAAAGTATTCTTTAGGAAAAAAGTTCATGCGTTTTGCAATAATTTTTAGCGGAAATGTATGAATTCTTTGATTGTATAATAGGACTTTTGAATTATATTTTAGCCGGCATTCTTGTAAGGTTTCAAATTGTTTTTTTAAAGGTTTATATTGAGTGTCTTCTATTGTATATATTTCGGCATAAATTTTTTGTAAATTTTTAAAAAGTTTTTGTCTATCACTAAGTTTAAGTTGACGGAATTTTTTATTTTTTTTTGGCGCAAACGCGCGAAGCGATTTATAAACTGGGATGTCTTTTAGTAAGTCGCTATGTTTTTGATACATTTGAAAGGTTTCAATAAGGTTTTTATGAAAAATAAGTTCTAACCGTGACACTTCGTGCCACAGTTTAAACAGTTTATTCCGCAACACAAAAATGGCGATAATAATAAGGGCAATGATGATAAGTAAAACAATATTATTAATAATGATTAATGTGATGGTATTCATAGGTAGCCCTCTTTTCTTTTAGGCAGTCGCCGTTTTTAGTTTAAACCGTTGGTAATAATCTTCAAACTCGTTTGAGTACTTTAAGAACCGATCGAGAATATAAGGTTCAAAATAGTCTTTAAATTCACTCTCTAGAAGCTCGATGGCGCGTTTATGCGTTAGTTCGGTTTTGTAGTTTCTTGCTTGTCTTAATATTTCATACATTTCAGCAAGCAAAATAATTTGTCCTTCTTGGCTACGTTGTACACGTTTCATCCGGTCTTTAAATGCTTTGTCAACCGTTTTTTCAAAATGCGCTCGAATAATGTCTTCGCTTTTTTGATTGAGTTGGAGACGTTTAATAATGATGCTTCCAAGAATTGTTTTTTCGCGGATAACTTGATAGTCTCGTTCATTCAAGACTTCTTTATTTTCATATTCCATGATTGATAAGTCTCCGACTTTATCTACATGGATTTTTGAATACTCATATATTTCTGTACATACATTTGGACTTAATCCAAGGACATTTCCGAGTCTGCTGGCAATCTCAGCAACACGGTGTGCACTTGAAGCATCTTCTATCATTGATTGACTGTTAAAGACACTAATGACATCAAATACATCTCCAACAACCGCTTTAAAGTCGTGTTCCATATCGCGGCGCTTAACCAGTTCTTCTTTCCGCTTTTCATTCATCATTTCACCGATCGCAA
>CAZXSS010000011.1:0-32940 GCA_964643385.1 uncultured Candidatus Izemoplasmatales bacterium | reverse complement strand
GGTTCTCTATCTATATATCGAGGATGTAACACGTCTAGTTCGGAATAAAGATAAACAAACACCGTCTAAATCAACCGCAAGTTGATGTGCTAAGCTGGTTTTAAACTTGCCAACGGACCTGTGATAATGATAAGTTTCATAATGTTTTCTATTAGAGCTCATAGACAGTGTAAGTATTTTTAAGTGTATAACCAAGTTTCAAAGCTAAGTTTTTACTATGTGCATTTGCCGCATCCCAATGCGGTACTTTATTTTCCTTCAACGTTTCTAAAATAAACTTTGCAGCAACACTTGTTGCGAGTCCTTGTTCTCGGTAATCTTTATGGGTCGCAATTTCAACTTCATACCCTTCGTTATAACGAATAAAACTCGATGCCCCAGAAACAATAGTGTCACTAGCATCTTTGACAACAAATCCAAGTCCATGCGCAGAGTAATCATTATAATCTTGGAAATTACCAACCATATAATAACTCCAAGGCATATTAATCAGTTCTTTATATATAGATTTATCAATGCGTTCAATGCGATAAGTAGATGGCAAGTTCGAAACAAACTTTTCTAAGACTTTAACATCAAGTGAACTGTGATCAAAGTTATATCGTGTTTTAAGTGTATACGGTCTTTGTATTATCTCTTCAAATTGTGGTTTCCATGTTTCAGGAATATGTAGTTCACTTTGTGTATCTAAATTATGTAACACGTTTTGGGTATTTTCGTGTTTTAAATCTCCAGCCATATAATATGATTTTCCTGGCGTTGTCCCAATGGTTGCTAAAACAACATGCGGATGAGAAAAATCATCTGTTTCTATTGTCCCATGATAATCATGAACTGCTGCATCAAGCAAACTATCATAAGGTATTGATTCAAAAAACGGCCATACATATCCTATCGTATACCGATTAACTTTTTTTAACATATTTGCCTCCGTATTTAAATTTTATATATTTATTATAACACTCTAGTAAAAACATAGAAAGGGTGTTGCGTGTGATGCTATAAACACACAT
Source organism: uncultured Candidatus Izemoplasmatales bacterium (assembly GCA_964643385.1). Taxonomy (GTDB): domain Bacteria; phylum Bacillota_I; class Bacilli_A; order Izemoplasmatales; family Izemoplasmataceae; genus SLQR01. The sequence continues at coordinate 31,927 of CAZXSS010000011.1, read as the reverse complement.
TTATGATATAATAGGTGCAGACTGAATAAAAGGAGAATCACAATGATTATAAAACCTTCTATTAGGAGTAATTTTTTCACCAATGCCCATCCATTAGGGTGCGAACAACATGTGTTAGAACAAATCGAAGAAGCCAAACAAAAACAGCCATTTAATGGACCAAAAAACGTGCTTATAATCGGCGGATCATCAGGTTATGGTCTTGCAAGCCGCATCGCTTTAGCTTATGGTAGCGACGCCAATACCATCAATATATCTTATGAATCAGGACCACGCGGTAAACGCTCAGGAACGGCCGGGTTTTGGAACAATCTTTATTTTCAAAAACACGCCAAAGAAACAAACAATATACATATTGATTTTCTTGGTGATGCCTTTGCTAAAGAAACCAAGGACACCATCATAGAAACAATTAAAAAGACAATTGGTTCAGTTGATTTAGTTATTTACTCTCTTGCAGCTGGTGGCCGCAAAAATCCAGAAACTGGCGAGATAGTATCTTCCCATATAAAAACCATTGGTGAACCAATCACTGGTAAAACCATCGATATTAAACAAAAAGAAGTCACCGAGATTACCGTAGATAATGCCACAACACAAGAAATTGAAGACACTGTGTATGTCATGGGTGGGTCTGATTGGTTTGATTGGATTACCATATTAGATGAAGCACAGGTGTTAAGTTCCCATGCTAAAACCATTTCATATACCTATATTGGTGGATCCACAACACAAAATATCTACCGCCACGGAACACTTGGTAAAGCCAAAGAAGATTTAGAAGCCAAAGGAAAAGAACTCAATACGTTATTAGAAAAAAAATATCAAGGCGAAGCTCTAATATCTTCAAGCAAAGCCGTAGTATCAAAAGCCAGTGTCTTTATCCCACAAATGCCTGTCTATGTCTCTTGTTTATATGATGTGATGTTAAAAGAAAATGTGCACGAATCCATTCTTTCACACAAGTATCGCTTATTCAAAGACATGGTTTATGGTAATAACCGAATTGTAGATGAACAAGGACGCATCCGCATTGACCACCTAGAACTCGACCATACCATTCAACAAAAAACCGATTTATTAATGCATACAATGAATGATGATAGTTTAATGGACCTAAAAGGTACCAAGCATTTTTTAACCACGTTCTATCAAATAAACGGATTTAACTACGATACAATAGATTATAGCGAAGACATTAATTTAGATGCTCTAGTTAACAATTTAAGTGAGCATTTTACACGCATAAAATAATGGTTAAGCACAGCACTTTAGCTGTGCTTTATTTCTTATTAATATATCATACCATTTTTAATAATTGAGATTATCCTTTATAATAAAAGTAACTACTCTTAAGGAGGATTATTGATGAAAAACGACAAACGTTTATTTGATTGTGAAAATAAACATGATATTGATGAACTCGCAGAAAAATTTCAAGAACCAAAAGGGGCAGTCGTAGAAACAATAAAAAGACTGTGTGATGAAAAAATGATATACCGTGACCGACATACATACGAGCAAGCAGAACAAGCTTTAGTTGAAGCAGGCTTACATAAAAAATAATCTATGGTGGGACAAAATCCCACCTTTTTTATAACGAGATTGACCAAAATCTAAGTCTATTACAACAACATATAAATATCATATAGAAATCATCGGCACTATGCGTATAATGAAACTATATTATGATAGTAGGAGGGTTTAAATGAGTAAAGATAGTAAATTTTTTAATTGTAGTGAACAACATGAAATTGAATATCTTGCAAAGAAATTTAAAGAACCCAAAGACCAAGTCGTAGCTAAGATTAAAGAATTATGCGCTAACAAAAAAATTCATTATTCAACACACACGCAAGCAGAACAAGCATTGATTGATGCTGGTTTTACTAAGAAATAAGTAAAATCTAGTAGATGAACTGCATCTAAATATTGGACATGAATCATGCCAATTGATAGGTGCAGTTTTTATATGACAAAATAAAGTCTCGTTTATAACTGTAAGATAAAAGATATTGGTTTAAAATGGGATTCTTAAAACAACATAATTAAAATGATTTTGAATGATTCTATATATCAATCAAATTAAAAAGAATGACTCTAGTACATACTAGAATCATTCCTTAAGTCGTATGCTATTACACTTAATATTGTCAACGCATGCGATTCATTAAAAGATTTTTATTTTATTTACTATTTATTTTCTTCTATTGCTTTATTACTGTCCTCTACAGCTTTTAGATGGTTAATTATCAACGCTTTTGGGTTAGGATATACTCCCTTTTCAAAAACTAACACTTCATGTGTTTTTCGTCTTATACCAGCTGTAGCAAAGGTTAAAGTTATACGTTCATATCCAATAAATAAATAAAATAAACGATCATACCGAATATTAACTATTTGACTGATGTCATATGTTGTTTTTCTAACACCTTGGGTGAAGACAAAGTGTTTATCATCAACAATCATTTTTTTATCGACTATACGTTTAAACTCTTTACCAAAATATAGCGTTGCAAATGCTAAGCCCATTAAAAACAACATCACAAGGTTAGCAAACAATCCTGAGTCTAAAAATCGCCAATCACTACCGTCCCATATATATAAAAAGATAAACACTACAGCACCTGAAACTATTCCTGATGATAACAATAAAGCAATCTTTTTAGGCGTTGAAATAGGCGTTGTTTGTAGTTCAAGTGGTTTTTCTACCATAAATGATGAACCGGATCCTTAATATAGGTATCGTAAATTTCTTTTACTTTTTCCATATCCTTTTTACTAAGTGGTTCCATCTCAGAAACTTTGGCATTATTAATAATATGTTCAGCGCGTGATGCGCCCGGAATCACTGTTGAAACCGCATCAAATGCTAATATCCATCGTAATGCATACGGCGCAATATTTTCTGTATTAAAATGATCTTTTAACGCTTGAACTGCTTTTAATCCCGTTTCATATTCTACACCTGAAAAAGTTTCACCCTTGTCAAAGGCTTCACCATGACGATTAAACCTACGGTGGTCGTCTTTATTAAATGTGGTGTTTTCATCGAACTTACCGGTTAATAAGCCACTAGCCAGTGGTACTCTAACAATAACACCGATATTGTGTTTTTTTGCTTCTTCAAAGAATAACTCTGAAGGACGGAGTCTAAACATATTGAAGATAATTTCTATCGCTTCTACACCATCATACTGCATCGCTTTAAGTCCTTCTTCAATACGTTCAACACTAACACCATAATGCTTAATTTTTCCTTCATCTTTCAATGTATCTAGTAAGTTAAACACATCAGGATTATAATACACATCTGTTGGTGGACAATGAAGTAGTACCATATCTAGTGCTTCAACATCAAGATTTTTTCTTGAGTCATTGATGAACTTACGTATATTTTTTTCATTATACTCAGAAGCAACATGATTCTCTAATCGTCTTCCCGTTTTAGTAATAACAAAAATATCTTTTTCTTGTTTTTTAATGAACTCGCCGATAGCTTTCTCACTGAGTCCACCTTGATACACATCGGCTGTATCAAAACAATTAATACCATTTTTTACAGCTTCTTCTAATGTTTCTTTAGCAACATCTTCGTCGAATGGTTCTCCCCAAACACTACCAAGTTGCCATGTTCCTAATGATATTTCTGAAACTTTAATATTCGTTTTACCCAATGTTCTATAGTTCATAATATCTCTCCTTTTTTTATGCACTCTCTCTAAAAATTAACTCATAAGGTACAAATACAGTTAATTTTAACTCACGTTCATTATTCATCTGTTCAAGTAACATCCTAACCGCCAATACACCCATAAACTCTGAATATATCTTTACAGTAGATAAAGATGGTGATGTGTATTCTAATGTCGGAATATCATTAACGCTAAAAATAGATATGTCATCTGGAATGCGTAAATCATTTTCTAAAATGCACCGAACAACACCGATTGCTATTGAGTCATTTCCGCAAAAAATAGCTGTAGGAAGATCTTCATATGATTCATTTAATAATTCTTTTGCTAGTCGGTAGCCACTTTCTATGCTGTATTCTCCAATTTTAAAATACCGCGAGTCAAACATATTGTGATGGTATAAAACTTCCTGAAATTCAAGTTCTCTATCATCGATGTGACGTTCTTTTGTTTCTGCAATAATTTCTTGACCACCAACATAACCAATTTTATTATGGCCTTTTCCAATAAGATAATGTAACACATCTTTTGTAATAGATCTGAAATCGACATAAACCGAGTCAAATTTAAAACTCGTATCTGGTGAATTAACATATACTATATTGCTGTGTAATGACTCAATAAAATTTTTTGTTTCCTCGCTAAATCGCCCTAAGATAATCACTCCATGATAATCTTTGTTAGCGATGTTCTTACGCAAATTTTGATCATTGTAGATGACATCAAATACTAACCCAGACTCATTAGCTTCGCGTTGTATTCCCATTCGAATCGATATAAAATATGGATCGTTAACTTCTTTTTGTACTGTATACCACGTTACAATTGCAATACGTTTTGTTAGTTGTTTTGCTTTACTTTTATGTCGATGTTTTGTATAGGCTAACTTCTCAGCAGATTCAAATATTTTACGTTTAGTTTTTGCAGTAACACTAATCGTATCGTCATTATTTAATACTCTTGATACTGTTGATGATGATACATTTGCAAGTTTTGCAATGTCTTTAATTGTTGGCATATAAATCCCTCTTCTCTACTATACCAGTCACTTCATTTTATACAATAATAGCTTTAATTGCAACATTTTCAGGATTGAACAAAAAAACACATATAGAGTTATGTGTTTTTTCGTCATAAACTAAAACAGAAGGATTTAACGTTTATTTTTCGTAGCAATATCAAACCATACTGCCATCAAAAGCACTAGTCCTTTAACAACTTGTTGCCAGTCGATTCCAAGTCCCAATAAAGACATACCATTATTGATGACACCCATAACCAATGCCCCAACAATCGCACCGCCTACTGTACCAATTCCACCAGCCATTGATGCGCCACCGATGAAAACAGAACCGATTGCATCTAGTTCAAATAATTCGCCTGCTTTAGGCGTTGATGCGTTAAGACGTGCTGCATAAATAATACCACTAACAGCAGAAAGTACTCCCATATTAACAAAAGTTAAAAATAATACTTTTCTTGTGTTAACACCGCTTAAAGCAGCTGCGTTTTTATTTCCACCAACAGCATATATTTGGCGTCCAATTCGCGTCTTTTTAGATACAAATATATATATTATGATAATAATAAATAGAATGATTGATACATTCGGTAATCCGCGATGTGATGCAAGCGTATATGTTAATAAATTAATCGCTATGATTATAAATCCATTAGTAATCACCGTAATCCATATAGGTAAAACATCAAAATCAAATTTTCTTTGTCGACGTCTTTTCATGATTGAATTTATGATAATAATAGCACTTATAATCAAGCCTACAAAGACAGTTAAAATATGGATTTCAGAATTTGGAATAATGTCAGGTAAAAACCCTGATGAAATACTGTTGAATCCACCAGATAGAGGGCCTAGGGTTTGTCCGCCAAGGACAAGTAGAGTTAAGCCTCTAAATATTAACATCCCGCCTAATGTGACAATGAATGCAGGGATTTTCACAAAAGCAATCCAAAATCCGTTCCAAGCACCTGCTGCAAGTCCAATAATAAGACCAAAAATAATCGCGACTTGCCAAGGAATATCAAGTTGCCTCATAAATATTGCAATCATAGCACCAACAAATGCTGCTACGGATCCGACAGATAAATCAATGTTACCTGTAACTATTACGAACAACATCCCAACTGCCAAAACAATGATATGGGCATTTTGTAAAATAATATTGTTAATATTTAATGGTCTTATAGATACACCGTTAGTTACAATATAGAAAAATAACATGATGAAAATCAATGCCATAAACATACCGTATTGACGTATGTTATCTTTAAGAAGTTTAGCTAATAATTGAATCTTATCATTGGTTTTAAAAAACTGGATAATTTTGTTTTTTGATAATGCTTCTTTGAATTTAGTCATCCTTTTTATACCTCAACTTTCTGAGAAAGTATATACTTCATTATTGATTCTTGGGAAACCTTCTCTTTTGTCATTTCACCTTTAATTCGTCCGCTATCCATAACATAAACACGATCAGATAACCCAATGACTTCTTGCATTTCAGAAGAGATAACAATAATTGCTTTACCAGCTTCTGCAAGTCGATTTATTATTGTGTAAATCTCATATTTAGCACCAACATCAATACCTCGCGTTGGTTCATCTAATATTAATATGTCAGGATTTGTGTACATCCATTTACTAAGGACAACTTTTTGCTGATTTCCACCACTTAAGTTCAGTACCAATTGATTAATATCTGAATATTTAAGTTTTAAGGCATCAACTTGGTCCTTTGTATCAACGATTTCTTTATACTCATCTAGCATACCGTGGTCTAATATGTTATCAATATTAGCAAGTGACACATTATGTTTAATTGAATTAATAAGTATAAGTCCGTCTCCTTTGCGATTTTCTGTAACATAAGCCATTTTATGTTTAATCGCATCAGTCACGTTTTTAATATTTACCTTTTTACCTTTAATTAAAATATCACCAGTAATATTTCGTCCATATGATTTGCCAAAAACGCTACGTAAAAACTCTGTTCTTCCAGCACCCATCAAACCAGCAAATCCAACAATTTCACCCGCACGGACATTTATGTTAACGTCTTTTATGACTTTTCTATCATAGATTGGATGATCGGCTGACCAGTTTTTTACTTCAAGTAAGATGTCGCCAATCTTTGCATTGCGTTTTGGAAATAAATTGGTAATCTCACGTCCAACCATGCTCTTAATAATTCGGTCTTCATTAATTTCTTCTTTATTCATATCGAGATAGTCAACTGTTTTCCCATCACGTAAAACAGTTAATGAGTCACCAATTTGTTCAAGTTCATTAAGTTTATGCGAAATAATAATAGAGGTTACCCCTTGCTTTTTAAGGTCAAGAATTAACTTTAATAGATTTTGTGAATCTTCTTCATTAAGCGAACTAGTTGGCTCATCTAAAATGAGTAATTGAATATCTTTTGATAAAGCCTTCGCAATTTCTACAAGTTGTTGTTGACCTAGACTAAGGTTTTTAATGAGTTCATCAGGTTTTTCATTTAAACCAACTTTTTTTAGGAGCTTTTTCGTTTCAACATAGGCTTGATCCCAATCAATAAAACCTTTATTAACAATTTCATTTGCTAAAAAGATATTCTCAGTAATTGATAAATCTTGTATTAATGCAAGTTCTTGATGGATAATACCAATACCTAATTTTTCACTTTGTTTAATGTTTTTAAAAGCGCATTTTTCTCCTTTAAAAAAAATGTCTCCTTCATACTCACCATAAGGTATTACACCACTAAGAACCTTCATTAATGTTGATTTTCCAGCTCCGTTCTCACCACATAGTGCATGAATTTCACCATGTTTAACTAAAATATCAACGTTGTCTAGTGCTCTAACACCAGGATAGTCTTTCGTGATTTTACGCATCTCTAGTATATAATTTGATTGCATTGTGCACCTACTTTCTATGTGGATATGATTAGTGGCTTAAAGCCACTAATCATCCACAATGTAGTTAATTATTCTTCGATATCAAAATCATCGATATCATGATATCCTGAATCGATTAATTCTTCTCTCCAGTTTGTAATATCAACAAAAATTGGTTCTAATAAATATGAAGGTACCATTTTTTCATTATTATGATATGTTTCAGTATCATTAACTTCTGGTTCTTCATCATTTAAGATTGCGCTTGCCATATCAACAGCAACTTCTGCTAACGCGCGGGTATCTTTAAATACAGTAGATGATTGGTATCCATCAATGATTAATTGTACAGAAACTTGTTCAGCATCTTGACCACCAACATATGGCATCGGCGTATCATCATCACCTAATCCATATCCATTTGATCTTAATGCAGAAATAATCCCAACGCTTAATCCATCATAAGGGCTTAATACTGCATCAACAGTTTCACCGTCTGAATAATATGATGTAATGATGTTTTCCATACGACTTTGTGCCACTTGACCATCCCATCTTAATGTAGCGATTTGATCAAACTCGGTTTGGTCAGACTGTACAACTAATTGACCTTCTAGGAAGTATGGTTCTAAAACATCCATTGCTCCATCAAAGAAGAAATGTGAGTTGTTATCATCTGGTGAACCAGCGAATAATTCAATATTGAAAGGACCATCTTCGTTTTCTAAATCAAGCCCATCAACAATACCTTGCCCCATTAATTGTCCTACGGCAAAGTTATCAAATGTCGCATAATATGATACATGTTCAGTGTCCATAATTAAACGGTCATACGCAATAACTTCGACACCAGCTTCTGCAGCTTCTTCTAAAACGTTACCAAGTGATTGGTTATCAATCGCTGCAATAATTAGTACTTTAACACCTTGTGTAACCATGTTTTCAATTTGGTTAACTTGTGTTGGGATATCGTCTTGTGCATATTCAAGTGTAACGTTATACCCCTCTTCTTCGAATAATTCTTCCATAGTTTCACCATCTGAAATCCATCTTGCTGATGATGTGGTTGGCATTGAGATACCAATATCAGGTGTATCTCCACCACAAGCAGCTAAAGTAACAACTACAGCTAGTGATAAAACTAAAGCTAAAATCTTTTTCATAATCTTTTCTCCTCTTTTTTATATTTTTTTATTTTCAATCTTCATTGAAAATATTGATGATTAATTTTGTCCATAATATTTATTTTTACCATGTTTCCGGTAAAAATGCTTATCATGTAATGCTTTACTCATTGAGTCTAATGAAGATCTTATGTTTAACGTATGATACGCCATTTCAGCAACATATTCTAAGACAACAGCATTTTCAACTGCTTTACCAATACCACTTCCCCAGGCAAATGGTCCGTGCTCGTTAACCAATACCGCAGGACAATATAATGGATTAATATTTTCTTGAGTAAATAAATCAACAATGACTTTTCCCGTGTTTAGTTCATAATCGTTGTCAATTAACGGCTTATCCATTGCTTTTGTTAAAGGAATTGCTTGGTTAAAATAATCGGCATGTGTTGTGCCTAATGCTGGAATTTGTTTTTGGCTTTGAGCAAATATAGTAGCCCATTTCGAATGGGTATGAACCACCGCAGTTACACCTTCAAAATGCTTATAGATTTCTAAATGCGTTAAGGTATCGCTACTAGGTTTCAAATCGCCTTCTATAACCTTACCATCAAGATCAACAATAACCATATCATTAGGCTGCATCGTATCATAATCAACACCGGACGGCTTAATAACAACATACTTAGTCTTTTCATCAAATGCACTGACATTTCCCCACGTTAGTATGACCAAATCATGTTTAACTAAATCTAAGTTTGCTTGACATACCTGCTTTTTCAAATCCTCTAACATTTAACCACTCCTATTTGTTGCGATATGTTATATCATTCCACAATAATTCTTTTTTAAGTGTATCAATTTTTGTATCTTTATTAATATGTATAAATTCGATATCTAATATATCGGCAAAATCTTTTAGTACTTCTGCATCTAAATCATAACTCATAATAGTATGATGTGCACCACCAGCATATAACCATGCTTCTGTGGCGATTTCAAATGATGGTTGTAATGTCCACATTGCTCTTGCTACAGGAAGTTTAGGCATATCTTGCATTGGACTTACCGCGTCACAATCAGTCACAATTAACCGGTAGCGACCACCAACTTCAACTAATGATACTTGTATGGCTTTCCCCTCTTTTGCATCAAATATTGCTCGTGCAGGTGCTTCTTTATCACCAATACCAAGTTCATGTACTTCAATACTTGGTTTAGTATTAGCAATTGATGGACATACTTCCAACATATGTGCACCAAGAACATAGCTTTGATCATCTTCAAAATGGTATGTATAATCTTCCATAAAAGAGTTTCCTAGTCCGTCACCATTAGCCATGAGTTTAATTATACGTAACATAGCTGAGGTTTTCCAATCTCCTTCAGCCCCAAACCCATAACCTTCTAACATTAGGTCTTGAACCGCTAATCCAGGAAGTTGTTTTAAGCCATGTAAATCTTCAAACGTCGTTGTGAACGCTTTCGCATTGTGTTCCTCTAAGAATTTACGAATCGCAATTTGAATTTTAGCTTGATACTCTACTGAATCCGTGTTGGTTGTATCAATAGAATAACGGTCTTCATACTTATTTAATTGCTCACGTAGTTCGTTTTGTGTAACCTCATTTACACGGGTTACTAAATCACCTAAAGGATACGTGTTTACGCTCCAACCAAATGTCATCTCGGCACCGACTTTGTCACCTTCAGTGACCGCTACATTTCGCATATTATCACCAAAACGGACAACATTTAACTTTTTCGATTCGAATACACCAGCTGCACTACGTGTCCATTTGCGAATTTTTTCTAAAACCTCTGGTTTTTCATAGTATCCTGTAACGACTTTACGTTGTTTTTTCATTCGCGAATAAATAAACCCGTGTTCACGGTCTCCGTGGGCACTTTGATTTAGATTCATAAAGTCCATATCAATGTCTTCCCAAGGAATTGCTTTATTGAACTGTGTATGTAAGTGTAAAATCGGTTTTTGTAATATACTTAACCCTTTAATCCACATTTTAGATGGTGAAAATGTATGCATCCAGGTAATAACACCAGCAACGTTATCATTTTGGTTGGCTTCTTTAAACGTTGTTTCAATTTCTTCACTTGTCTTAACAAGTCCTTTGAATGTTATCTCAGCAAATGGTTCAACTGCCTTGTTCATTGTCTCAACCATTGCTTTAGCATGGGTTTCAATGGTCTTAAAAATTTTATCTCCATATAAGTGTTGCGATCCAACTACAAACCAATATCTGTATCTTTTCATCATATATATCTTAACCTTTCAATGCCTTTAAACGTTTCATGACATTATTCTCTCCATAACCAAAGTAATCATGAAGGATTTTAAATTCTTTATAAATTTTATTATAAATTTCAACATTTTTCTTAATCGGTTTGATAGATTCTGGTTTTAACTTAGCCATTTTACTAGCTGCTTCGAATATATCATTATGTCCACCAATATCCTTGGCTGCGACACTTGCAAACATGGCTGCACCGAGAGCTGATGTATGTTCAGAATCTGCAATCTTAATTTCTGTGTTTAAAATGTCTGCATATATTTGCAATAATAATCTATTCTTATTTGGCAAACCGCCACTGACAATCACTTCATTAACAGGGACGCCATTATTAATAAAATTTTCAATAATAACGCGTTTACCAAATGCTGTAGACTCTATTAATGTACGATAAATTTCATGTGGTTTTGTGTTCAGATGCATACCTAAAATCATTCCCTGAACATCTGCATCTACAAGTATAGAACGATTCCCTCCAAACCAATCAAGGGCTAACAATCCTGTTTCTCCTACAGCGAGCTTAGATGCTTCTTTTTCTAAATACTCATGAATGTTCATTTTTAATGCTTCTGCTTCTTTCATTACATCGGGGTTGATGTAGTTATCTACAAACCAAGCAAAAATGTCTCCTACTGCCGATTGTCCGGATTCGTATGCATAATACCCTGGGATGGCACCATTTTTTACAACGCCGCACATACCAGGAACGGTTTTTTCTTCATCACCAAGTAATATATCGCATGTCGATGTTCCCATAATCATTAACATTTTACCTGCGCTTGTTACATGCGCCGCAGGCGCTGAAACATGAGCATCGACATTACCTACAGCAATCACAGTGTTTTTATTTAAACCCAGTTTCTTAGCCCATTCATCTGTTAAATGTCCAGCTGGTTCACCAACATCTTTAATTTCGCCTTTAATCTTATCATTAATGACGTTTTCCATACGTGGATCTAATTTCTTAAAGAAATCACTACTAGGAAATCCTTCAGCATGATGATAGATAGCCTTATAACCAAGCGTACACGTATTTCTTATAACATTACCTGTAAGTTGTGATGTTACCCAATCTGTTGCTTCTAAAAAATTATCTATCGTTTGATATAAATCATAATCTTCTCTTAATACCTGTAATATCTTAGGAAATAGCCACTCACTAGATATTTTTCCACCATAACGGTGAATCCAGTTTGTTTCTTCTTTATGAGCTAAGCTGTTTAGTTCATCCGCATATTTTTGTGCCGCGTGATGTTTCCAAAGTTTAATCCATGCATGCTTATTGTCTTTATACTTATTATCAAAACATAATGGATTATTATGCTTATCTACAGGTACTACGGTACATGCAGTAAAATCAATTGCCATTCCGATTACATCATTTTTGTTAATGCCACTATGTTTTAATACATTAGGAATAGTATATGCTAAAACATTTAAGTAATCTTGTGGATCTTGCAATGCATAATCGTGTGGTAATCGTTCCTTAGAAGTTGGTAAATGTTCTGTTATTACACCATTTTTATATTCATATACCTCAGAAGCCAATACATCACCAGTTTCAATATCGGTTAGAACGGCTCGACCAGATAATGTTCCAAAGTCTATACCTATTGTATATTTAGGCATCAAATCACATCCTTTAATGAAAATGCTTACATGATAAGATTAGCATAAATTTAGTAAATAATCAATGGTTTATTTAAAAAATTTAGTAAACTTTTAACTAATACGATTAAATTTATAACATAATCTATATTTTTTTATCGTTTCATGGGAATGAACTCAATAGTAATGAAAGCGCTTGTGAAATGATAAACTCCTGTTCTTTTTTCTAAAATACTTTAACATAAGGAGTGGAAATTTTTAATTAAATCTATGTCTAATTTGACCGATCTCATATATTGTACTAACTTAAATCTGAGATTAAAATAAATCTTGTTAATACAATATTTATTATTGATAATATAGGTAACGCTAATATAATCACATAAAAAAGACATATTTTTATCATAAAATATGTCTTAACTTATCCTCTATTAATGAAACTTAGTTTGCAAGTTAATTATGACGCGATTATTCTCAGATTAATCTTTCGGGTTCTTGGACCGTCGAACTCCATAAAATAAATGCCTTGCCATGTGCCTAATAATAACTCGCCATTATGAACTAAAAGTGTTTGTGTATTGCCGATTAAAGAGGATTTGATATGTGCATCAGAGTTTCCCTCAGCATGCTTGAACTCCTGCAAATTTTTAACAATGGTATTCAATCCATGAAGCATATCGGTTTTGACATCAGGGTCTGCGTTTTCATTAATTGTCACGCCGGCGGTAGTATGTGGCACAAATAACATAACCTCACCGTCATTAATTGCGTTTTTTGTGATGATGTCATTGATTTTCTCAGTGATATTGATCATTTCTTTATTTTGCTTAGTTTTCACTGTAATGGTTTTGGTAATTCGCATCATTATTCTCCTTTATCTACGATTCTATAGTCATAGCGTTTGGGTTTTCTTATGCGTTCTTTATTCTTATACATGGTTTTCTTTGATAGACTATCATGTTGCTGTGGTTTTTTACGTGGTTCTTTAACTCTACGTGCTTTTATCTCATCCATAAAACGTTTTTGTTGATACGTACTTTTAACATTGAGATACGGATCGTTTTTATTTTTTTCTCTTAGATGTTTATAAACAGTATAAGGTATTTCTTTATTCCTTAGTATCGCATGCTTATGATGATGTTTGACACGTGGCATTTTTCTAGCTATTTGTGCAGCAGCTTTCCGGTTCTTAGCAATAATTGGAAATGTAATGGGAATATAAAATCCCTTTCTAACATGACCGCATTTACACGTAACGGCAAAATACCGTTGTTTTTGTGCTTTGATTTCTAGCGATTCTTTTGAGCTTTCTTCATCTTTTGAAAGATTGGTAATTGTTGCTTTACAATCTTTAAATGGGCCATAATCTTTATAAATAATAATTTCTTGTGTTTCTTTAAATCCAGAAAAAGCACGCATATCAACACTTGTCACATCATAAGGTATAGTGAGTGATTCTATTTGAGTACAATCTTTAAATGCATACGCTTGAATTGAAACAAGTGATGATGGTAGGCTAATGTTTTTTAAAGAACAACACCCATCAAAAGCGTGTTTTGGAATAATGCGTATTTTTGTATCTCTTGGAAAATATAGTGTTTCTAGGTTAATACAATCTTGAAATGCATAGTCATCAATGATTTGTAAGTTTGTGTTAAAAGAGATTTTTCTAATGTATGGATTATATTGTAATGCTGTTTTAGATATTTTGGTTATGGTTTTAGGTAATTCTAGTTTTATTAATCGTCTATGTGTTACTTGATTAAAGTCATAAGACATGCTTCCTCATCCCTTGTTATCAATTTTTATAGTTTAAACTGCTTTGTTGCTTTTACCGCTGTTTTCCATCCATGATATAAAGCCTCGCGTTTATCTTCTTTAATTGATGGTTCAAAGGTTTTATCAATTGCCCATAGCTTACGTATCTCAGCTATATCTTTCCAAAAGCCAACAGCTAAGCCAGCTAAGTAAGCAGCGCCTAATGCAGTTGTTTCTTGGATGCTTGGTCTTAACACATTCACGTTTAGTAAATCACTTTGAAATTGCATTAAAAAGTTGTTTTTGACTGCACCTCCATCAACGCGTAACTCTTTTAACTCGATATTGGAATCGTTGTTCATTGTCAGTAACACGTCGGCACTTTGATATGCAATTGATTCTAATGTAGCACGTGCCAAGCGTGCTTTATCAGTTCCTCTTGTAATACCAAAAATAGCCCCACGAACATCTTGGTCCCAGTGCGGTGTTCCAAGTCCAACAAAAGCAGGAACAATATACACACCATCATTACTTTCTAAAGATTCTGCTAAAGCCTCTGTTTCATCAGCGCTATCGATAACTTCTAAACCGTCGCGCAACCATTGAACAGCTGAACCTGTAACAAAGATTGATCCTTCAAGAGCATATTCAATTTTTCCGTTAACTCCCCAAGCGATGGTTGTCAACAAACCAGAATCACTTAAAACAATATCTTCACCTGTGTTCATCAACATGAAACTTCCCGTACCATACGTGTTCTTCGCCATGCCTTTTTCAAAACATGCTTGTCCGAATAATGCACTTTGTTGATCTCCTGCCGCACCTGCAATCGGTACTTCTAACCCAGAAAAATGATACGAGGCTGTTTTGGCATAAATCTCTGATGATGGTTTAACTTCAGGAAGCAATGATTTTGGTATATCTAAAATTTCTAATAATTCATCATCCCATTCCAAAGTATGGATATTAAATAATAGCGTACGTGAGGCGTTTGAATAATCAGTCACATGAGCCTTACCCCCTGATAATTTCCAAATTAACCACGTATCAATGGTACCAAATAATAAATCACCATTATCAGCTTTTTTGCGTGCTCCCTCTACATGGTCTAATATCCATTTAATTTTTGTACCTGAAAAATAAGGATCAACTAATAGTCCAGTTTTTGTCTTAAACAGGTCACTATGACCAGCTTTTTTTAATTGATTGCATATATCTGCAGTTTGTCTTGATTGCCATACAACAGCGTTGTATATTGGTTTGCCAGTATGTTTGTCCCAAATTACCGTTGTTTCACGTTGGTTGGTGATGCCAATACCCGCAATGTCTTTCGCTGAAACATCACTTTGATTGAGCACTTGCGCGATAACACCCAATACCGAGATCCAGATTTCATTGGCATCGTGTTCTACCCACCCTGAATGGGGATAAATTTGAGAAATTTCTCGTTGTGCACTGCCGACTACTCGACCTTGTTTATTAAATAATATTGCCCGTGAACTGGTTGTACCTTGATCAAGGGCTAAGATATATTTTGTGTCCATTATTATCCTCCTGTCACATTATAAACTAGTTACCAAGGTAGTGGGTTATCTTTGATGTTTTCTTCATAAAAATCAATTAACGTATCTTTTAACTCAGCATCTAAGACAAATGATTCGCTTTTTACGTGGTCTTCTAATTGATCAATATTACGCATGCCCGGTATGACTGTAGTAACCGCATCAAATGACCATATAAACCCTAGCGCATATGGAATCAATTTATCGTCTTTCACAATCTCTTTAAGCTTATTTGTAAGTTCGTGACGACGTTTAAGATCAGCCTCGGTCCAACGGCTCCTAATATCTGTAAAGACACTATCTTTTGTGTATTTTCCACTAAGCCAACCAGAATCTAGAGGCACTTTAATAATTAATGCAATCCCGCGTTTCTTAATATCATCAAGATATGGTCTTGTAGCTTGTGCATAAATATTAAACAACAATTCAATAACTTCAATATCATTGCGTTTTAGAACCAAATCGAGCTCTTCTTTCGTGTCAACACTCACACCATATGCATGAATTAATCCTTCGGATTTGAACTCTTTAAGTATGTTAAAGTGTTCTGTCTCACCAGATAAAATCGCGTGATCTGGATTATGCAAAATAAGAGAATCCACATAACTAGTTTTTAGTCTTTCTAAACTTTGCATAAGAGAAGGACGCATGCTTGCTGGGTCAAAATTTATCTCTCCACTTGCATGGTGACCAAACTTTGTGTTGATAATGACATCATCTCTATGTCCTTTTAACGCTTTACCTAATATCGTTTCACTTTTTCCTAAGGCATAATTTGGTGCGGTATCGAAAAATGTAATGCCTTTATCTAGTGCAGCTTTAATTAATGTAATACCTTCTTCTTCTGTCATCGTTTTCCGGTGTGCTTTGTTTCCTAATGGCCAGGCACCAAATCCTAAGCGACTCGCTTTTTTTTCAGTGTTTGGATATGGCTTGGTTTTCATATAATACACTCCTTACGATTTGTTTTTATAGGTTTCAAACCAATCTAATATTGCATCGAGACGTTTGAGTCTCGCATGTGGTTTTCCACTTCGAGATAACTCATGTGTTTCATCTTTCACCCATAATAATTGTGTATCAATATTATTTGTTTTTAAGATTGCGTAAAGTTGTTGCGCTTGTTCCATTGGACAGCGGTAATCTTTATCAGAGTGAATAAAAAGCAAAGGTGTTTTTATATCCATTGCATACTTAATAGGTGATTGTTCATACAGTTTATCTAAATCTTTAATTGGATGCCCATCGGTTTGGTCTGAGGCAAAATAATACCCGATATCGCTGGTTCCGTAAAAAGAAATCCAATTAGAAATAGACCGTTGTGTTACCGCGGCTTTAAACCGTGTTGTGTGTCCAACCATCCAGTTCGTCATGAATCCGCCATAAGACCCGCCTGTTACGAAAAGATTTTCAGTATCAATACCTTTATAAGTATCAATGGCTAAGTCAACAAAATTCATTAAATCATCATAGTCAATGGTGCCATATTTTCCTCTAATATCCGCAAACTCATCACCTTTCCCATCAGAACCACGTGGATTGGCAAAGAGCACTATATATCCTTTATTCACCCACACTTGCATTTCGTGATAAAAGATTTGTCCGTATACAGTCTTTGGTCCACCGTGAATATCTAAAATGGTTGGATAGTGTTTTGAGGCATCATAATTTTCTGGTAATAAGGCAAATCCTTTTACCGTGTGTTGGTCATCCTTAACTTCTAAAACATGTGGTTTTGCGACATACATATTATCAAATGCATGATTATTAAAATCGGTTAATTGTGTTAATGATTTTGATTCGATATTAAGTTCATACAGTGCTTGAAGGGTTTGGCCTTGCATCGCATTAATAATAATCTTATCGTCCATATCTAACACGCCTTCAATCGACCCATCCATCTCATAAACCGTTTCGAGATTGCCTTTACTATCAATCCGTTTTAATTCACTGTGATCATCAATCGTTGAAATAAAATAGAAGTGCTTATCTTTGACAAATGACATCTCAGACGGTAGTAACCGAGCGTCAGTTCCGATGCTATTGCCGATAGATAATCCGTATTCTTTAATGCAGGTTAAATGGTTATCTTTTAAAATAAAGAAATCGGGGTTTTGGTTTAATCCGTAGCGAATCATATCCTTCGCAATCACCATAAGTGACTCATCAATATCAACTAACTTATTGATATTGTAATCAGTTTTATCATACAGTGTTTTATGACTATTTGATTCAATATCATACGCATAGATCTTTGATGTCATGCTCATGACTTCTTCTGGTTCTTTTCCCGTATAATAGATTGTTGATTTATCATTAGTTAGTGTGTAGGTTCCTATAGAAAACGATGTATTAACAATCGGATTTAACCTGTCTTCATTCATATCGTATAAAAATAGTTGCGTTCGTTTATCTGTTTTAAATCCTTGTCCATTAAAATAATACGGTAGTTCATCAATGAACTCATACGCTTTCTCTTTTTTTTGTGTTTTTAGATAGGTTTTTCGTTGTTCTTCTGTTCCTTGATATAAAATATGATCATTTTCAGTTAAATTAGCCTTAACTAGTAACACATGGTCATTAATTACATCTTCTACACTCGCTGATATCGGTAAAGTAAATGATTTAGTAAGATTTTTATTTTCTAAATCATACGTGTAAAATGTTTTTTTCGCATCATCTTCTAATAATTTTTTTTCTTGTTTGTTTTTTTGATAATCTAATAAAATGGTTGTGTCATTTAAAAAGATAAAGGCATTATTCTTTTTTAATTTACGGATTTTCTGTGTTCCATGTTCATCCATTACGTACAAGGTATGAAAATAGGCGTTTTCTTCTAAGTTTGCATTCGCCTTTAAAAACGCCGCGCGTTTTTTGTTTGGTGATCCAGTAAGTTTTCCTAAAAATGAAAATGATAAAAATGTCTTGTTAGTTATTGTTGGCATAAATACCGTCCCTTCAAATCTATTATACTATTATTATAGCATGTTTATAAAATGCGATTCTTAGAAAAAGAACCTATAAACACGTAACTTTGTTTATAGGTTCTTACTATTTACTTAAATGCAAGCTCATAAATACGCTTAGCATCATCAAGCGTGAGTTTTTTAAATTGTCCAAACGATTCGCCACTATTTATTTTACGCTTTTCTAAAAGTTTAGGAATATCAGATTCTTTAGCTTCTGTTTCTTTAAGACTGATAGGCATACCAATCTCTTTAAAAAATGTTTTTAGTTGTTTGATTCCTTCTAATGCGACTTCGCGTTTATTATAATGATTTTTAGGCACACCAAATACTTCAGTAGCTAAACGATAATAGCGTTCGACATCTTCATCTAAAGTGTAGGTCATATACGCTGGAAACATTATCGCAAGTCCAGCACCATGGGTCATATCATAAAGGGCACTTAATTCATGTTCGAGACCGTGCGTTGTCCATTCTTCTTCGCGGCCAACACCTAAAATACCATTGTGGGCAATGGTCCCAGCCCAACATATAGTAGCACGCGCTTCGTAATTTTCTTTGTCTTTTGTAACAATACGCGCCGCTTCTATAATTGAGCGCAACGTGGCTTCACTTAAGCGATCAGTTAAAATTACATCTTTTGTTTTTGTAATGTAACGTTCAAAAATATGGCTCATCATATCTACAATTCCAGCCGCTGTATGCCAATCAGGAAGTGTGTAGGTAAGTTCTGGATTGATTATTGCAAAAACAGGACGCAATAAGTTTGAACCCATACCACGTTTTAAACCTTCATCTTCTTTTGTAATGACGGTTGCGCTAGACCCTTCAGATCCCGCAGCTGGAATGGTTAAAATAACCCCAACAGGTAAAGCGTCTTCTACTTGTGCTTTACGGTCATAAAAATCCCAAAAATCGCCATCATATTTTACGCCTGCAGCGATGGCTTTAGCAGAGTCAATCACAGACCCGCCACCAACAGCCAACACAAAATCACATTGTTCTTTTTTACATTGTTCGATTCCTTCATAGACGAGACTATCTACTGGATTTGGTTTGACACCACCTAGTGTCGTATAAGCGATGTTCTGGTCTTCTAATGATTTAATCACGCGGTCATACAAGCCGGTTTTTTTAATTGACCCGCCACCATAATGTAAAAAGACTTTATTGACGTTTTGATTTTTTAATAATGTACCAATTTCTTTTTCTGTGTCTTTTCCAAAGACAAATTCAGTTGGACTATAAAATCTAAAATTATCCACTATATCAACTCCTTAATAATATTATAACATGCTATAGTTTCTTTTTCTTTGGTGTTACTTTTTTCGTTGTTTTTCGTTGCACAGCATTTTTAGCGTTGTGTACAACAATTTGTGGGTAAGGGATTTGTATCTTATGCTTATCAAAAAGCAATTTCATTTCACGGTTTAAATCACGAATAGTTTGCAGTCTATGTTCTTCATGTGTATATGCGATGATGCGAAGTTCTAAAGAGGAGTCAGATAATTCTTGTACACCTTTATAATAAGGGCCATCAATAATATCCAATAATTTTTCCCGAATGGATGATAGATTTTTTTCGATCACTTTTTCGACAGTTTCGATATTTTGATCATAACCAATCGCAATATCACATACCGCTGGAGAGAGATTTCTCGAACTATTAATAGCACCATTAATTGATGCATTATTGATAATTTTAATGTCGCCTTGAATATTTTCAAACTTGGTGGTTCGTAAACTCATCTCAACAACACGTCCTCTAAAGCCATCAATTTCAATGATGTCACCAATAGAAAATTGTTTTTCAGATATGATGAAAATACCTGCTAAAATATCTTCAATTAAACTTTGCGCGCCAAAACTAATAGCCAAACTTAAAATACCAGCACCTGCAAGTAATGTTTGGGTATTTACGCCCCAGGCATTTAAGATTAAAAATATACCGATTAATACAAAGATATACTTTAGTACACCATTGGCAACGACACTGACGGTAAAACTGCGTTTGTTATGTTTAAAAAGCACATATAATATACCGCTCACAATTTTTGAAAGAACATAGATGAAAAAGACAATAGTTAAGCTTTCTAACAATGCGACATAATACATTTCCACAAACGCAAAGACATTAAAAAATTTACCAATGGTCTCGCCAATTAAATCCCCGATAATTGTATTGGGGAAAAACGTATCTGCGGTAAGCGCTAAAACAATGAACGCAAACACAATGATTGCAACAATAAACCGACTAAAACGATGCTTCTTAAATTTTCTACGTTTTGGTTTTTTACTCATTATTTTCCATCTCCTTTGTGTGAACTTCTGTTTCAAACACCTTTGTTTGATTGGTATTGCTTATAGTATATACTGTGAATGTATATGACGTATTGGAATCTAAATCAGTAATCTTTTCTTCGATTAAGGGATTGTGAGACTCAACTTGGTGGATAAAATCAGCACCTTCTATAATCACTAAAAAAGACGTAACATCATCTGGAATATGGTTTATATTCAACTCATAATCAATCGATTCAGATGTAATATGTTTGGGTTCTAATGTTACCTCAACGCTCTGTTCAAACATATAATCATAACCAAAAAATAGACCCATCGTAACAATCAATCCCATAAATAAACGTTGCATCATCGGGCGTCTTTTACGCTCTTTTGTTTTTAAAACAACATATGCCATAGAACTCACTCCATCCTTTACACTTTATATTGTACACCAACATATCCTATTATGTATCATAATTTATTGTGCTATAATACGAGTATCTTATGTAAGAAAAGAGGGACTTTTATGCATATATTGATCGCAATGGACTCATTTAAAGGGTCAATGTCCGCTTATAATCTAAATCAAACAATTAAAGAGATCCTTTTATCCCTAAATGGTTCACTTAAGATAAATACGCTCCCTATAGCGGATGGGGGTGAGGGAACCATCGATACATTACAATATTTACCGTCCGCAAAAAAGATAACACTTACAGTGCATGATCCCTTAATGAAAAAAATCGAGGCCGAGTATCTCTTAAAGGAAAATGTTGCCATAATCGAGATGGCTCAAGCCTCAGGTTTAACATTACTTAAACCCAACGAACAAAATCCTTTATACACGACAACCTATGGGGTCGGTGAAATGATTAAAGACGCAATCGAAAGGCAAGCTAAAAAAATAATTATAACTGTCGGCGGTAGTGCTACTAACGACGGTGGTATAGGGTGCATGGCTGCGCTTGGATACCGTTTTTTTGATGACAATCACGAGCTATTAGAACCTACTGGAAAAAACCTTGGTTTGATTGCTACAATTGACACTAAAAAAAGTGTCTCAATCCCAAATGATATCAAGTTTTATGTCGCGTGTGATGTTTCAAATCCACTCACAGGATCAACAGGCGCAGCCTATACTTATGGCAAACAAAAAGGCGCAACGCTAGAAGATATTAAATCTTTAGAACTAGGAATTAGTCATTATGTGCGCGTGTTAAAAAAATCAACGCCTTCTTTAAATACACTGCAACCAGGACTAGGCGCTGCAGGTGGTCTTCCACTTAGTCTGGTTGTATTCCTTAATGCCCAATTAGCCTCCGGTTCAAACGTGATATTTGATCTGCTTAATATTGATAAAAAAATCAAATCAAGCGATCTCATAATTACAGGCGAAGGTAAAGTAGATAGCCAAACATTTAATAATAAAGCTGTTTTTTCTCTTCTTAAACGCGCCCATGAATATCATAAACCATCGATTATCTTAGCCGGTATAGTAGAAAAAGAAGCCTATAAACTAACAAACTATGGTGCGATTAACATTAAAAGTATTCATAATACTGAACATATAACAAATGACATGCTAAGAGAAGCGTACACAAAAAAACGACTTAAGATTACACTTAAGTCGTTAATACACCACCTTAAATAAAAATCCGAATACTCGGATTTTTTTAGATTAGATAAGCGATATTAAGAACGATTCCTAATATCAATAATCCATAGCCAATAACACGATTTAACTTTTTATGATTGACCTTATTGGCAAATAAAGATGCCATATTAGCTCCAACCAACGCTGCAATAGCAGTGATAAGTAAAGGAACCCACAAAGTGCCGCCGATAATAATATGACTGGCCGCACCAACAAATGCTGTAAATATCATAATAAAAAGGCTGGTTCCAATCCCGGTTTTTAAATCATAACCTAATATAATGGTTAATACAACGAGCATACTCAATCCTCCACCGGCTCCAAAATAGCCACTAATAAAGCCAATGACCGCACCCCAAAAAAGTGATGATATGATTTTGCTTTTAGTAAATGTGAAAATTTTTTGTTCGGCTCGTTCTTTAATCGGAAAAATAATAAACCTTAAGCCAAGTAAGACTACAAATACATTTAGCATAAATCCTAAACTGTTAGGTTTTGCAAAACTCGATAAATAACTACCTAAAATAGCAAATAAAACAACACTGATGGCTAAAATAATCGCGCGTTTCAAATGAATGTTTTTATACCTTATATAATGAAAAGTACTCAGTGAACTTGCAAATACATCACTAGCAAGCGCAATTCCAATGGCCACATAAGGATTGATTAATAAAACCGTCACAAAAATTGGCGCAATGATCGTTGCGGCACTTAATCCTACGAGCCCAGTTGCAATACCGGCGAGCAACCCAGCGATAATATAAACCAAAATCTCTGTCATAATGTCACCTATAGCTTTCTTTTATGTATTATAACAAGGTACAAAATATAAGCAAACTATAAGACGTTATATTTCGTTTAATTTTAAAGGTGGTTGGTAAGTTTTTTTGCTAGCATAAGTAATGAATCTTTTTCTTTTAATCCATCAATAAACCGTTTAGGTATCTTACTGAGTCCTACTTGTGCACCAATAAGTGCACCTGTTAACATTGCTCTAACTTGGTTTTGGCCACCACCATTAATCGCATGCAAAACCCCGTATTCGAAATCATCTTTAAAGCGTGCTGCTAAATAATATGATGCAGGTAGCATATGATAAATAGCACAGGGCATACCATATACAATTGCAGCTTTTGATGCATTTTTAATAATGATCTCATCATCTTCTGCGGCACGTGCCATATGTGAGGGTGATAGTAAGGCATCAGGGGATGCAAAAAGACCGTCTTCTTTAGTAACATCTCTTCCTACCATTGGCTTTTGTTCGCCTTCTGATGTGATAGAAAAGAAAGGTAGTTCTTTATCGCGAGCTTTTGACATCAACTTATTGCTCAACGAATCATCGATTTTGTGTCCATTGATTAACATCGCTAGCACTAATAAATAAGCTACCGTCAAAGATCCGGTTACATTATCTTTTTGTGTTATCGCTGTATTTTCTGCACCGATATATGATAAGTCTTTTAAATTTTTAGCATAATAAATCGCGAGCGGTATGTTACGTTCAATTGACTCAGTTGTGTCGGCAATACTTGCAACATTATCCCATGATTTTTTCTCAACAACACGCGCTTGATACACATTACGCATCATTTGACTAGTATACCCTCCAATACCTTTTAAAGGATCGTTTGAAACATGTGGCAATATCTCTTTATCCATCATTTTAGTAAATGTTTTATAATCATACCCATCATTTGAAATCAGATACTCTGTCATCTTCTTTGTAATCCATCCAGCTTGCGATAATTCACCCGCTTTTAATCCTTCATGGTATCTATTTCTTTTTGGTGTGGTATAGGTATTAATCCAATCGCCATAATCTTTTTTCATTTCGTTAATATCATAATACCAGTGTGGGCCTACACCTAACGCTTCACCAATAAATGCGCCCATAAGTGCACCTTGTGCTCGGTCTTTTAAGTCGTTCATATTACCAAACTCCTTTACAGTTTATAGATTAATTATAAAGCCATTACCGTTGAATATCACATTATATGCATAACCTGTTGCATCTTACCTTACAAACCAAATACACGTGTTATAATAAAACTGAAAGAAGGCGAACATGATGAAAAAAATATTTATGTTTATCTTATTTGTATTTGGATTTTTGTCACTAATCGGATGTACGACGGATAATAATGAAGACACTGAAGAACTAACAGACATTGATGTCTCAGTTATCACTGTCTCAAGAGATACTGCATTCACCGATTTAGACCTCCCAGAAAATGTTATACTTATTAACAACAATGATGACAGAGTTAGTGTGCCTGTCAATTGGTCAAATGCTGAAGATGACTATGACCAAACACAATCCCTTATTACTCTAGAAGGTGAATTTACCAATCGAGATGGATTGCTAATTGCTGATGATTTGGTCCCAATTATTACCATTAGATTTGCAGATATTCCGTTATTAGAAACGCTTGAAAGCATAGATCAATTTAGTATTTTTTATCAAGCAATCATGCAAGCAGACCTAGAAGATATTTTTACTACTGACGCACAATTAACACTGTTCGCACCAACTAACGATGCTTTTCAAGATCTTATAGATCTACTTGATATTACAGAAGATGCCCTATATGAAAATGAAACCCTAAACGCTATATTGTTAAACCACATTGTAGTAGGAATGTATCCATCAACCATATTAAGGGCTGCACAACCCATTGAGTTAACAACATTATCAAGTGACGAACTTACCGTAAGTCTAACAGGAAATACGTTAAATATTAATCCATTTGCTAATTTAGAGGAATTAGATATTTCAGCTACAAACGGAGTTATACATAGTACCAATCAAGTCCTACTCCCACCAAGCTTAATAACTGAAATCACTGGAAACCTTTTTGACAATGCAATCCTTGATAGTGTATTGTTCGATGCCTTATTTGAATCATTTAGTGAATCCGGATTGATCACACAACTGTTATCAGGAGAATCTATTACGATATTTTTACCCAATGAAGATGCATTTAACGACCTCACTACAACCTATGATATCAGCATGGAGTCATTAGCTACATCAGACATCATTGTCGATATTTTGCTTTATCACATAGTAGAAGGTGATTATCTAGCAGAAGACTTATTACTTGATGCGCCACTGAATTTAACAAGTATTGAAGGCAGTTCGCTAAACATTACCAAAGATGATAGTACCATCTATATTAACGAGGCAAAAGTAGTATCAACATTCAATGCTGAAGAAATCGGTCGTGTTCATAACATAGATACTGTTTTATTAACCGATGCTATGATTACTGAACTTAATACCTTAAATGAATAACGCGTGTTCAGATGAACACGCGTTTTTTTAATCAACTCGAAGTGCATCGACTGGATTTTTTCTAGATGCAATACTAGATGGAATAAGCCCTGCGATAAATGTTAAGAAAATACTAATTATAATTAAAACAATGGCCGCAATAAAAGGAAATTGAGCAATATCACCAAGTCCATCAACCAAACGATGGATTAATGCGTTAATTGGAAAGGTTAAAAGGAAGGCAATAAAAACACCTAACGTCCCGGCAACAAATCCAATGATTGTTGTTTCAGCATTAAATACCCGTGAGATATCACGTTTTCGTGCGCCTAAACTACGTAAAATACCTATTTCTTTTGTACGTTCTAATACAGAAACATACGTTATAATTCCAATCATAATTGAAGACACGATTAATGATATAGCTGAAAACGCAACTAAAACATAAGAAACTCCGTCAATGATATCACCTGTTAACTCAGTCACAACACTCGCAAGATCTGTATAAATGATTTGGTCTTCATCGTCTAACCCAACGTTGTATGCGTCAAGATAATCAGTTATAGCATTTTTAGCCGCAAAATCTACAGGATAAATCCGAATTTGTGTTGGCGTATCATCAACACCTAAACTCCGCAAAAAACTGCGTTTTGTTTGTTCATCAATTGCTAACCCTGTAATAACACTTTCATCACGTGATTGTTGTTCTTGTCCAATCAATGAAGACTGCGCAGCATCAATATATGTATCAAGTAAGTTGGGATGATATTTAATTCCTTGTGATAAAAAACTTGCGACAGCATTGTCTTTAACACGGGCAATTCCAGTAATCTCTATCGTGATTCCTTTATTGGAGTCATATAATGCATTTATATCATTGACAGGACTGAAAAGCTCTGTTGTTTCATTGTATATGTAATAATCATCAGGTAATATAACTTTAAATTCCATACCAAGAAAATCATCAAACGTATAGCTTTCTACCGAACCATCTAATCCTAAAGCATTTAATCCTTCAACATCTAATCTGTTATACCTATCAACTACCAACAATAACTCATTTTGATTCGATGGTTTATTACCTGATAACAGTTCATAGTTTTCATCAAAAGTGTCTTGCCTTGTGAGCGATGGTTCAAAATTAATATTTTGCATGTTTAATCTCACAGTCAAAGAATCTGAAAATTGTCTTAACACTGTCATATTCACTGGTCTATTTACAGTGATTTCGTGATATAATTCTTCATCTAAATCTTGTACATAATCAAGGTATTCATTTGTAATATTGTTTGTTCTTAAAAATGGTGGAAGAGACTCTTCATAAGGATAAATTTCTTCAACATCTGGAAACTCAATAAATGGGGTTTCTTCACTATCTGGACCGCGGTATCCTTGACTATCTCTAATTGCTTCAACATTGATTGGAACAGGGTCTATTTGAATAGGAAACTCTGCTAGAGTCGTTTGTTCCAAATTATCAATTTCATTATTTAATCCATTAGCAAGTGACAATACTAAGGCAACACCAATAATTCCGATACTTCCAGCAAACGCTGTAATTACCGTTCTAAATTTTTTGGTCTTAAGATTATTAAACGATAGTTTTAATGCTTGCGTAAATGACATCGCTGTTTTTTTTAGGTTTAAAACATCACGAAGCGCTTCTTTTTCTTTATATGGATTAGAATCATTGGTAATTTTACCATCACTTAATGATATCGTCCGATCGGCATACTGTTTAGCAATACGCTCATCGTGTGTCACCATGATAACCAATTTGTCTTTCGCAATTTCTTGGATCAGCGTCATAATTTGTTTACTGGTGTCTGTATCAATCGCCCCTGTTGGTTCATCAGCCAAAATGATATCAGGATTATTTGCAAGGGCTCGAGCAATCGCGACACGTTGCATTTGTCCTCCAGATAATTGATTGGGTTTTTTATCTTTATGCTCTTTCAATCCAACGCGTTCTAATACTTCCAAGGCACGCTCTTTTCTAGTTACAGGGTCCATTCCTGTCAATGTAAGCCCAACCACAACGTTGTCTAGTACAGTAATATGATTAATTAAATTATAGTTTTGAAAGATGAATCCTATGGTATGGTTGCGGTACCGATCCCATGCCTCATCTTTGAAATTTTTAGTGGATTTATGATTAACTAAAAGATCGCCTTGATCATACCTGTCTAACCCACCAATCATATTTAACAATGTTGTTTTTCCTGAGCCTGATGGGCCTAGTATTGCAACAAACTCATGTTTTCTAAAAGAAACACTTACGTCATCCAAGGCGGTTTGTTTAAATGTTCCTATTTCGTATTTTTTTACAATATTTTTTAATGTAAGCATACAATCACCTTCTTTACTCCTTATTATACGCTTGTTGACTATGAACAAGCAAAAATAATACTCTATCAAAAAAGCCAACCTTTTTACGGAGTTGGCTTTGATTTTAGCGCTTTTTTCCACGCATGAACTAAGCGTTCTAAACTGTACTGGGCATTCGCTGATGATGTCGAAGGGACAACGCTAGCTAAAGGCATTAACGATGGATTATACTGGTTAAATAGTGTTTTAGCCTTATTTCCATTAAGTAAAATCTTGTTAATGTTTGTTCCTTCAATTAAGGATACAATATCTGCTGGATGCACATTGGTAATTGAGCTATCTTTTGATCCAATAATATCGCAACTTTCAATGACATCATATAGGGCAATATGATGGCGCTTTAAGGCAAGTATTTTCGTATCGATGTCATCCGACTTAAACTGAGTATCATCAAATAAAACACGCAACACATCCCAAAATCTATTTTGTGGATGCATATAATAAAAGTTATTTTCGCGTGATTTTACCGAGGGAAAACTACCTAAAATTAATATCTCGCTCTGCGAATCAATAACTGGCGCAAACTGATGGGATGGAATATGTGTGTATACTTCCATACTTTACCTTAAGCCACCATTTACACCTATGACCTGTTGACTAATCATACCGCTGTCTTCGTTTGCAAAAAATAAACATGCATGAGCGACATCTTCAGGGGTTGCTAAACGCCCTAATGGTATTTTTTCGATATATGATGCCTTAGCTTCTTCACCTACGTCTTGAGTCATATCCGTTTCGATTAAGCCTGGTGCAACGGTATTCACAGTAATTCCATAAGGACCAAGTTCTTGCGCCCATGTTTTTGTCATATTCTCAATAGCTGCTTTTGATGCTCCGTAATTGGCGCCATTTTTACGACCATGTTGGGCAACACCACTTGAAATATTAACAATGCGTCCAAAAGATGCCTTTTTCATAAAGGGAATAAACCGTTTAGTAATCATAAAGGTTCCTACAACATTGGTTTTTAATACACGTTCAAAATCATCATCAGACATCGTTTCAGTCGGACTGTCATGCTTAATCCCTGCATTATTAATTAAAATATCTACAGTCAAGTTACTAGCTTCTAATGTATCTAGCAAGTTATCTAAAGATGTTGAATCTTCAAGGTCGGCTCGCATAATATAAATATCATCAAACCCTTCATTTTCAAGTTTCGCTTTTAACTTTATGACAGCATCTTTATTACTATGGTAATGCAGTATTGTTTTATACCCACTACGAATAAATTTCTCCGCAATGGCACTTCCAATACCTCCAGATGCACCACTTACAAATACCGTATGATCTTTCATATAATCAATCCTTTCTTTTTAATCTTCTAATATCTTAATGTTATCTTTAAATACCGTGTTTACAAACATATCTTTAATTTGTTATGTAATATTGGGATTACTGTAAAATTATGAACAAGCACATCTAATGCTAAATTTCGTCCCATTATACCTAACAAAATTCATCCAATCTTTATAAACTCATCTCCTTTATTACCTTTATTGTATCATTTATTGATATGAATGATACATAAGGTGCATAAGGCAATAAAAAGATAAATCGTTAAAATCTGAATTAATCAATAAAAATACTAATAATTTTGATATAATAAATATATTATAGATTTTTAGAAGGGACTATACATATGAAGACGATGTTTATCCGCTTTACGACTAAATTTGTCATATATATTATTACAGGTTTATTGTTAGTTTTAGCGTTTTTATTTGACTCTGTGTCCAATATTTACCAAGGCTATCTTAAAATCCTTCAAAGCCCTTCTGTTTTAATTAGCGATTACTTGTATATTGGCGGATTAGGGGCAACAATATTTAACGTTGCGAGTATCATGTTATTAAATTTATTTATGCTTCAAAGATTAAAAATTAAAATGACTGGTCCTGTTTTTGCAGGGCTTCTGACAATAGCGGGTTTTTCTTTTTTTGGTAAAAACTTATTTAATACCTTACCCATCTATTTAGGTATCTACCTATATGCAAGAACACAAAAACTCCCATTTGGTTCGTTTATTATTGTTATCTTGTTTTCTACGGGTATTTCTCCAATTGTTAGCTTCTTGCTATTTGGAACTGAATGGCCACTTTTCATTGGTATTTTAGCTGGTGTTATTGTTGGTATCTTTACCGGTTTTGTCCTTCCTCCTTTAGCCACAAATACCCTTAGATTTCATAGAGGATATAATCTTTACAATATAGGATTTGCAATGGGAGTATTGTCGATGCTTTACGCTGCGATACTAAGAAGTTTCGATATTAATTTAGCCCTCGGTGGACCAAGCTCATACATTTATCATACCGAACTCATGATTATTACAATCATGTTATCTTTACTCTTTATAACCTTCGCCTTTATCAAAGACAAGTCAGTCCTAAAAAAATATCCTGCATTATTGAAACGCACAGGACGTAGCGTTAGTGATTTTTTAAAAGATCACGGAAAAGCTGTTACAATGCTTAATGTAGGTATAATGGGCATTATTGCCTTAACATTGTTGTTGCTGTTAAACTTAAAAATTAGTGGTGCTGTCATGGGAGGCATCCTAACCGTTATGGGCTTTGGCGCCTTTGGTAAACATCCAAGAAATGCCATTCCAGTTATGACAGGGGCCTATTTAGGGGTATTACTAACAAATTATTCACTTGATAGCGTTGGTATCGTTATTGCCTTATTATTTGTTACCGCAGTTTCACCAATAGCTGGGAAATATGGCATTCTTGTAGGTATTTTAGCTGGTTTCTTACATATTTTAATTACTCCATTAAGCTACGCATTCCAAGGCGGCTTTGATTTATATAACAATGGATTTGCTGCTGGTTTTGTGGCCGCATTAATGGTCCCAGTATTAGAAGTAATATTAAAAGATAAAAAAGAGGTGTTGCACAATGCATAAACATGAAATTAAAATTGTCACAAAAATTATCCGAGAAATTAGCTTTTTCTTTATTTTACAAGGGCACATGCATTTTATCATTGACACACATATTAATGATAACAACTCCTTAATTGTGGTTACACTGACTAAGCCAAAACAAAAAATGCTAGATTTTATCGTTGAGCATCTAAAAGAAGAACGTGAATTATCTACTGAAACCTATGGTTGGGAACTAATAGGTGAAATTGATTCTGAGACTGAGTTCGAATTATTAGGTACTATGATTGATGATGTTTTAGTAAAAACTGATGGTGATCAAACTGAACTTACCATCATTAGAAACAGTCGGTACAATAAATAACTTACATTAAAAACACCTGTTTGACATCATCATGTCAAACAGGTGTTTTTTACATAAAGGGATTGGGACAATATTTTGTATTACTTAGTACTATTTTTTAATATAATTGCCGTACCCATGCCGCCACCAATACATAATGAGGCAAGACC
>CAZXSS010000010.1:7159-33248 GCA_964643385.1 uncultured Candidatus Izemoplasmatales bacterium | reverse complement strand
AGAAACATATGCTTATGATGAAAGAGACAATTAACTCGATTTGGTTCTTATTGCTTTAGCTATTCATACACCTATAATGATATGGGTATTAGAACAGGCAAAAATTACGGATCATGTAGTGGAACATCAAGTACGACTTACACGCTAGATGGCGATAAAGTATTGGTAGAAGAACGCAGTGATGGAACAATATTATACTTTACTTACGATTATGATGGCTCATTATTAAGCATGAATTATAATGGAGATGAATACTTTTATATTACAAACTTACAAGGTGATATTATAGAACTTGTTGACATTAATAGTAAGACAAAACTTCTAGGTCCTTGCTTCTTTATCTTGTTTAAAGTAAACTATATTTATAGTTCAAAACATTATATACAGTTAAAAGTATAACTAGGCTTTTTGTAGGAGGGATGGACCCATGATGAAGACAAGAATATATACAGCCAATGATTTAAATAAAACAGCTGTTAAAACAGATATTAAAGAAACATTACAACAGGGTAAAAATGTTGTTTTTCCTACAGAGACTGTCTATGGTATAGGTGCGAATGCGCTAAGTAAAGAAGGCATTAATAATATCTACAAAATTAAAGGTCGACCTAGTGATAATCCGCTAATTATGCATCTTGCAAATGCTGACGATTTAGATAAATATGTTTATGTTAATCAACCATATATTGAAAAGTTAATACACACGTTTTGGCCGGGACCGCTTACGATGGTATTTGAAAAAAAATCATCTGTCCCAGATTATTTTACTGGCGGTCTCAAAACCGTGGGTGTCCGCATTCCAGGCAGTGCAATTGCGCGAAAGATTATTGAGATTGCCGATGTACCAATTTGTGCACCAAGTGCCAATATAAGCGGAAGACCATCATCAACCTTATTTAAACACGTGATAGAAGATTTCGATCAAAAAGTAGACATTTTAATCGATGGCGGAAAGTCTGAAGTTGGTTTAGAATCCACCGTCTTAGATGTTACAAAACCAGTCCCTGTGATATTACGTCCAGGTATGATTACTTATGATATGATTGAAACTATTACTTATGCTGTGCATATTAGTAGCGATCCCTTAGATGATGAAATACCAAAATCCCCTGGGATGAAATATAAACACTATGCCCCAAAAGGACAGCTCATAATCGTTGAAGGCGATATAGACAAGGTTATTGAGTATGTTAATAAACAAACTACAATTCACCAAAAAGCTGGGTATAAAACTGGGGTTATAACTACAAGTGAATACAAAGACCAGTTTATATCTTCTTATATCTATAACATCGGATTGTCTACAAACGAAAGTGAAATCGCATCTAATATTTTTGCAGCACTACGTGATATGGATGAAAAAAATATTGAATTTATTTATACGCTATCATTTCGTAACGGACAGTATAGTGATGCAATTATGAATAGACTCATAAAAGCTGCCAACAGAAATATTGTTAAAGTATAAAAAGCCGTTGACAGCAAACTCAGTTCATAAAGAATTGAGTTTTTTTTATAAATGACCTTTAGTTGGTATATACAACGTTATTTAAATAATTATAATTATGATTTTTATAAGATGCATATGTTTAATACGAAATATTATATCTGTTAAATATCAAAATCATAAACAAGAACTAAACTATAGAGTTAGAATTGATGCAGTGAATTTAGCACACATTCATAAAAAAATAAGGAATGGGTTCTCTTGTAGTGCATCAAAATGCAAACGGTAATTTTAATTTATAGAAAGTATGATAAAATAAGATATCATAACATTAAAAGGAGTAGACGCAAATGGACTATGAAACATATCTAAATAAGACAAATCCACAAATCACGATAAAAGTTAAAGACTTTGGTTCAATGTTAGTAGAACTATTTCCTTCGGTTGCACCATTGTCAGTGAACAACATGATTGCGCTAGTTGAAGAAAACTATTTTGAAAATACAGAGTTCCACCGTGTTATCAAAGGCTTCATGATTCAAGGTGGCCAAGGCAAACAAAACGTAAAACCAATTAAAGGGGAGTTTAAATCAAACGGTGTTGATAATCCCTTGCCACATAAACGGGGTGTCATTTCAATGGCTCGAACGATGGTAAAAGATTCTGCCACAAGTCAATTCTTTATTGTACATAAAGATGCTCCGCATTTAGATGGAGAATATGCTGCCTTTGGTGGACTTATCGATGGGTTTGATGTATTAGATGCTATTGCTACTGCAAAAACTGACCACCAAGACAAACCGGTAAAACCTATTGTTATTGAATCAATCATTGTTTCAAGAAAGAAATAAGATATAAAACCACCTCTATAATCAAAACGCCGAGAATATGGGAAAGCCTATATTCTCGGCGTTTTTGTTTACATGTCAGTATAAGTTCGCTTTAAGAGGAGGGTATAGAGTCTTTGTAAACACTTTTACTGTAATTTCGTAATATTTCGCAGTATTATGGATACTAATTTATTCAAAACCTTGTTATACTATAATGATAAGAGGAAAAGGGTGAATCATGATGAAAATACGGTCGATTTTGTTAAAGGGAACAAAAGATAGTGTATTGCATGTCGATGTTTATCAACCAACCATAGATTCTAAAGGTATCTTGCATATCTTACATGGTATGGGAGAACATGCTAAACGCTATAAGCCATTTTCTGAATATATGGCAAAAAAAGGATATGTCGTTGTAGTTCATGATCACCGAGGACATGGGCAAAGTTTGAAGCCCAACCAAGCAGTAGGTATCTTAGATAAATCAGATACCCACCAAGCCATGGTAGATGATATCAATGTAGTTCAAGACTATATTGAAACGACGTATCCCGATACCCCGATAGTTATGTTAGGACACAGTATGGGATCGATGTTATTAAGAGACTACTTAAATACTTATCAACCAAACATAGCTAAGGCAATTATTATGGGTACATTACCAATGTATAGTAAACTCTATATTAAGGTAATGCGCTTACTTGTATTTTTCATGCGTCCATTTTCTTCGATGAATAAGCGCCACAAATTGCTTTCTAATGTGTTAAACGCAGGATTAATTAAAAAGATAGATAATCCAAAATCCCAATTTGATTGGTTAACGTATGATGAAGTCAATGTCTCAACGTATATAAACGATCCATTATCTGGGTATGCTTATAATTATAGATTCTATCACTCTTTCTTTAAACTTATCGATCGCGTTTCTAAAAAACAAACAATAAACAATACCCCAAATATACCCTTATTAATTATTTCTGGTGAAGATGACCCAATTAATGATAAAAATAAAGGTATTGATACTGTAAGATTGGCATATAAATCATTTGATACAACAGTAAAAAAAGTAACCCATGCAAGACATGAAGTGTTAAATGACCAAAACAAAGTATCAACATATAAGTATATATATGACTGGATAACATCTAAGGGGGAAAAATAACATGGATGACATGATTTACCCGAAGATAAACTTAAAAATATTGAGTCAACGTTTCCGCGATATAAGAACACATAATGATTATTCATTGCGCGGTATATCGAGAAGTGAGAACATTGCACATACAGTGATTTCTGATATTGAAAATGGGAAGATTTATCCCAACGTAGAGACATTAAAAAGTTTGTATGCTCGTGTGAATATAAATTTGTTGATTGATGAATCAAAGTTAGGTGCATATAAAGAAACGCTTGAAACGATTAAAGATAGCGTCTATTATTCGGAAAACGATATAGCTATTACGTTAATGAAAAAAATCCGCAAAGACACACACACCTTAACGCATTCGCTCATTTTTGTAGACTTTTTATTGGTCTGTGCTTTAAATGATATCGTCATCGAAAAACGCAAGCATTCAGAACACATAGATAAATTAGAATCTTACTATACATTTTTATCGGACAGACAAAGAATTGAGTTAAATCTATTAAAAGGCATGATTAATCATAAACGGTACGCTTTTAAGAAAGCGGCTTTGTATTATGAGCGTAATCTTACGTTAATGGGATATAAAAAGGCACTAGCGATGACATATTCACATCTAGCGCGTCTATATAAACAAACGTATCACACATATAACACCATTGAATATGGAAAAATAGCCAGTCACTTTCATTCTGAGGAAGCTAACCTTTATGAAAAACTAAAAGTAGATACACTAGTTGCCAATGAATTGATAAATATCGGACGGTTTGCTGATGCGAAACAGCTATTAAACACTGTCTCAATAACCGTTGATCAAAATAACGAAAAGCTAGAATTCATTCACCGATATTTACATTTTTTATGGTCATATTGGTATTATAAACAAGGCGATTATGAAGAAGCTTATAACCGCTTATTAACCGATACATACAATGAACCTTCATATTATTATTATCAAGCCAACATTTTAGAGAAAATGAATCGACTAGACGAAGCCATTGATGTTTTAGACAGTGCATCACGAGATAACCATGTATTAGACGATCAATTATATAAACATTTAATTCTTTTATATAAATATGATTTATCTAAAGCATATAATCATCCTGATTTTAAAAAGAGATTGCTAGCTACATTAGATAATGAACATTATGTTCAAGATTATGTTATTTATAAACATATCCACGAAATTGGATTAAGATTTTATGGATATCATGACATGCAAAAGGAAGCCTTAGAACTTATGCAAACGTTTTTTGATAGAGAAATCTTCAAACAGTAGACAAATGTGTCCATTTAAACACTAAAGATACATATATGAAATTTGTAAACTACCACTACTCTATTGTTTTGTGTAATTGTTTGTTGCATAATAAAACATGTAACAAGCGGATTAGGGATCCGGGGCAATGAGTATTTTTTCAGGGGAGCATCATAAAAAACTAGAATACTCCTTTTTTATGACAAAAGACGATAGGGACTTTACTCTATCGTCTTTTGTTATTTTTATCTAAAAATAAATTGATAACCCCCTTTTTTATACAAGTGATTATGTTATAATATAAAAGGATGTAAGCGTTATTATAAAAGTTAGGAGAAAGCATATGACATTATCTGATAAAACGAGCAATATAACCATGATGGCAGTAGTTAAAGAACGCCCTGAAAAAGGCTTTACTGTCACAGAAAAAACAATTTCAACTGACCTCACAAAAGATGAGGTACTAGTTAAGGTTCACCACACATCATTTTGTGGAACGGATTATCATATTTATACATACGATGACTGGGCAAAAAATAGATTGCAATTACCACTTACCGTAGGTCATGAGTTTAGCGGTGAAGTCATTCGCATTGGAAACAATGTATCCCGTGTTAATGTTGGTGACATTGTTAGTGCGGAAACACATATAATATGCGGAGAATGTGAATTTTGTAAACGCGGCGAGGGTCACATATGTGAAAATACTAAAATAATTGGTGTTGATACAGACGGTTGCTTTGCTGAATATATTAAAATGCCAGCAGCCAATTGTTTTGTTAATAGCAAAGAGGCTAACCCCCTTCATTTATCTGTCCAGGAACCGTTAGGCAATGCCGTTCATACAATGAATCATTTTGATATTAAAGACAAGACTGTTGCGATTGTTGGATGCGGACCGATTGGGTTAATGGGTGTTGATGTAAGTAAAGCATATGAAGCAAAAAAAGTTATTGCTATTGAAGTAAATGCATACCGACGAAACTTAGCAAAAAAACTTGGTGCTGATGTTGTTATTGATCCAATACACGAAGATGTTATCCAACGCGTTTTAGAAGAGACAGATGGAAGAGGTGTTGATGTTGTTGGTGAGTTTAGTGGGAATAAAACTGCCATACAACAAGCCTTTAAATATATTAAAGCCGGTGGTGGTATGAGCATGTTAGGTATTCCATCACAATCTATTGAGTTAGACATCGCAAATGATATTGTGTTTAAAGGCATTCATATATATGGTGTAGTTGGTCGTAAAATTTATGAAACCTGGTATGAAGTAAGACGATTAATCGATAGTGACAAACTTCATCTAAACGATATTATTACCCATCAATTTCCGTTAAAAGATATTAATAAAGCAGCCGAAATTATGGGTAGCGGAAATTGCGGGAAAATTGTTCTAAATCTTGAGGAGGAAAATCATGAGTAAAGACAAGTTAGCCTATATCGATGAAGCATTAGATGCATTAAAAGAAGACGGTGTATATCGCACGCTTCCTGTTAATTATGGCGCCTGTACTAATGTCATTAATTTAAACGGAAAACAAGTTATCAACTTATCAAGTAATAACTATCTTGGATTAGCCGACCACCCTAGAGTGAAAAAAGCCAGTAAAGCTGCCATAGATACCTATGGTGTTGGTGCAGGGAGTGTTCGTACAATTGTTGGTAATCAAGATTTATTAGAAACCTTAGAGGCATTGCTTGCTGAGTTTAAAAAAGAAGAAGCGGTTATTTGTTATCAATCAGGATTAAACTGTAACATTGGAACGATTCAAGCGATTGTAAATAAAGGGGATTTAATTATCAGTGATGCATTAAATCACGCTTCTATTATCGATGGGGTAAGATTGTCAAGAGCCGATAAAGCGGTTTACAAACATAGCGACATGGAAGACTTAGAGCGTATTTTAAAAGAAAAGCGTGATCAGTATAATAATGTCTTAATTATTACTGACGGGGTATTTTCTATGGATGGTGATTTGGCACCGCTTCCGGAAATAGTTAAACTCGCAAAAACCTATAATGCGTTAACATATGTAGATGATGCCCATGGAAGTGGCGTATTAGGAAAAGGTGGAAGAGGAACGGTCGATCACTTTGGACTCCACGGAGAAATTGACTTTATTATTGGTACACTAAGTAAAGCCATTGGAGTTATTGGAGGGTATGTAGCAACTAAGCAAAATGTCAAAGAATGGCTTTTACATCGTGCACGTCCATTACTATTTTCAACAGCACTACCTCCTGCAGCTACTGCTGCAACAATTGAGTCAGTAAAAATGCTTATGGAAAGTGAAGAATATACTGAAAAATTGTGGAAGAATGCAACGTATTTTAAAGAGGCATTGGTTAACTTAGGCTTTGATATCGGTCATAGTAAAACACCGATCACACCTGTCATGATAGGCAATGAAGCAAAAACTATGGAATTTTCTAAAGCATTGCTAGATGAAGGTGTCTTTGTATCAGGCATTGTTTTCCCTACAGTTCCTAAAGGGACTGGTCGATGCCGCGTGATGATTAGTGCAAGTCATACAAAAGAAAACTTAGATCAAGCCATCGAAGCCTTTAAAAATGTCGGGGAAAAATTAAACGTTATTTAATGAAGACGTATAAAATTCCGCGTATTGTTGGCTTTGCATGTCTTCTCTTGTTTGTCTTCATCTTATTACTGACAACTTTAATTAATCTAGCAGAACATAACATCACTTTTTTCATTGTATTAAGTTTCTTTACCTTATTGGTCGGGCTAATGGGATTTACTGTATTTAAAACAGAAGTACTACATCAATCAACGACGATAAATTTGCTTAGTGTTCAAAATATGATTGCGGTGATGATTGGGTCTGTGTTCACATATGTTTTACATTATTTTGTTGGTTGTCCAGTACTCGCTGCAAGTATCATTGGGTTGCTTGGTGGAGTATTTATAAAACCATTCGGTGTTCCTATTTATACAGGCGCATTTGTAGGAATGTCTAGTGCAGCATTGTTTGGGATTTGGCCATTTTTACTAGCTACCGTACTTGCAGCAATCATTTATGCTATCGCTCAAGATATCTTCAATGGCTTCGGGGGAAAACTTGGAACTATTGCGTTATCTGGAGCGATTATCTCAACAGTAATCTTCCGCGGTGATTTTACAACTGGGGCACCCTTTAGTGCGACCGAACAATATTTTATCATCGGATTAAGTATCGTTGCAGCCGTACTTACTTTTATACTGAATACCAAGTTTAAATTTGGGCCAGTCATTGCCAGCGCATTTATTGGATTCATTGGTGGCGTTCTATTACCGCTGTTAACACAAGAGGTCGCACATGTCTATGCTATAATTATTATTGGCGCAAGTTTTATCGGCATGAGCAGTACAGCACGTTTTAAAACCGTGTTTCCTATTGCCTTTGCTGGGGTATTATACGGATTAATATTTATCTATAACGCCCCATATTTTGGCGGAGCTGGGGGAAAACTAGGAACTATTGCGTTAACGAGTGTCCTTAGTATAAAAGGATTTCTGCTTCTAAAAGATAAACTCAATAAAAAACAATGCGAATAAAAACCCTGACAATGTCAGGGTTTTATTGCTTATTGATAACATATTTGGTACAATTTTAGTATCAAAAAGAGGTGGAGATTATGATTGAAACAATTATCAATTCATGTCTACATCATCAGTGTTTACTATCAGTGACAACGCATCATCCATTAACGAATATACAATCTTTTATTGGGATGCTTT
This sequence comes from uncultured Candidatus Izemoplasmatales bacterium, assembly GCA_964643385.1. Lineage (GTDB taxonomy): Bacteria > Bacillota_I > Bacilli_A > Izemoplasmatales > Izemoplasmataceae > SLQR01. The sequence goes on along the minus strand of CAZXSS010000010.1, from coordinate 24,824 downwards.
CGCCAGAAAACAACACCAAAGATAAAATTCGTATACACCTTTATGATGGAGCGCGTCGCGTTTTTTTATATGATGATATGGGTGAAAAAATGTATGCGACTATACAAAAGGCACATATTAAGACTTTAACACCAATACAAAACATAATTTATCCAATAAAAACACCGACGATGCAATTATCTCATAAAACCCGTTTATACCAAGCGTATTACATGTTAAGGAAAACAGCCATTAAAAAAATACCTACACCTGAAACTCATCTTCTGTCACGTCTCTTTATTCATGAGAACATTTTATCAATTAATCAAACATCGCGTACTATTCCTGTTTTGTCTTATCATATAAGATTTAATGCCAAGACCAACACCTATGAAAAACAGCTTTTTATCCATCACGAACAAGCATTACATTTGTTCTTTTATATTGTACCTAGTGAAGGTCCAGTTGAACAGTTAATTACACGCTTTAAAACATTTATAAAATCACATATTAGCATAGATGAGACGCCATTTATTTTTATGATGCGGCCACAGTTTAAAACAATCAAACCATCCATGATTATGCGACCAATGCATCACCCTTATAAAGCCTTAAACAATGTTTTAACACCCAAAAACCTCGGACGTAAAATCTATCTATTACCACCATTAACCCATGCGAACGCTTTGGCAATACACCAAACCGTTACAGCATCATTAACCCATCCAGTAACATTAAGTTATTTACCATATGACTTAAATGATATAACAAAAGCATATCTTCAAAGCGCGTTGATGAATCAAAAAAACACTTTAATCATCGCGCCAATAGAACAAATCAAATCATTAACTAACTCGTCTTTAGTCTTACCGCTTGTAAACCACTCGGTATTAGATGAAGCGCTTGATGATTTCTTAAGCTTACCTGATATAATTCCTGAACCTGTTAGCGTTCCAGAAATTGATTACAACGACTTCTTTATTCAGATTATAAAGCAGCAAAAAAAAGCTGACGATATGGTTTTGTTACACTACTTAAAAGACGCATTTGTCGATAAGGCGATGAATGAATACGCAATCAGACTAGATGCCCTTATCAATCAACAAGAAAAAAGCTTTTTATGTGATGTCTCATTTCTTTACACACTAGATACGTATAAAGATCAAATAAAAGCAGCAATCTTTTATTACCAATCCAAACAACGAAATAAATTATCATTACCACTATATAAAGAAATTAATAATGTTTTAACACTAAAGAATAAAGAAAAAAGGCGCCAAGAAGTGCTAAAATGGATACATAAACCGCACATACTCAAACGTCTAAAAAACATCTTTCCCGTTATTATAACAGATGACCATGCACCAATATATCCCCATCAAAACAGATTTGATATGCTTGTAACATACAACATTAAAAATATCGCTTATCATCAAGTAGGACTTTCTTCTAAAATCACTATGATTGTTACAAGTAAACCCTATATAAATAGTCAAAACAAGGCTGCAATTTTAACAAAGCAGTACAGCCTATTTAATCAGTTCCAGTTAATAAACAAAACGACAATAAAACAATTTAACATGCCAAATCCATTAATGAATAGAGCTCCAATCATCCATGATGTCAAAGCGATTAATTATGCTAAACACACCGTCTATAACCATAGTGAATATATTCAAAAACTCCGCCAAGAAACAGCAGAAGCAGTCGCGGTGAGAACCCCATTTCATGCACAAAAAAAGAGCTTAAAAGACGACCTTAATTTACATGATATACAAACAATATATGTCCCAACAGCGAAACGATTAATTCTTTCTTTACCAATCCATCCGCATATGCCAAAACAAACCTATGATTGGATTAAGAACCACCCTTCTATAGGGAAAATATTGACTCATACCCCACTAGATATTATTATCGATATTGATGCCATGTACCACTTAACAAGCCATGAAGATACCTTAGCAAAAACTGTGGATTTTTATCATCAAAACAACCGAAAACCCCATCACATAAACATCGATCAAGCCATTGATATTATTTTATCAGCTTGTCTTAAATCATCTAATATGACAGTAAAAGAAAAGCTCAAAATATCTGATATAACTACGAATCAAATCATTCCAAAACTAAAAATAATACCGTATTTCTTACAAAATCATACACAAAATATCGCATGTATCGAACTCCCATTTTACCTTACAAAATCACATTTCCACCTTTTACATCAAGCATTTCGCCAAAAAAATATTACGCTAATAACCTACTACGCACCACAGAAATATTATATAGACAGATTAATAAAGACGCTCAAAACTATAGATTTAATAAAGGCTTGGTGAGGTTATGCTTACAATAAAAACCATTAATGAACATTATTTATCATTATTTGGAATGATGATTAGGATTGAACGCCTCAATAATCGCTATACATTAAGACAACTTGCCAAATTGTCAGGACTTTCACATACTCTAATTAATAAAATCGAACATGGAAACCATCCGATTACCGAAGAGGTATATAATAAACTCACCTTAGCATTACACGTATCTTTCCAACATGATGAAGATAAAAATGCCTTTTTTTACAAGATGTTACCACATATCCATGATGCGATATTTTATGCAGATCCCAAAAACGTAAGAAAACAGATGGACATCATTTTTGAAGATAATGAGTATTATCTACATTCAATATGTATGGTTGACTATATGATTCTTTATATCGGCGAACACACCCATGTACATATATCAGAAACCTATGATGCCACACCTTATATATATCCTTTATCTCAAACAATTTCTCTTGGTTCTAAAATCCAACAACAACGCTTTTATTTGTACCGTGCAATGTATCATTATATTACCCAAAATATAAAGGACATGCTTGAGGATTTAAATAGTGGTCAAGCACTACATCCAGAGACCAAATTACAAGGATTGTACCAATATTTTTTGGGTCGTGCAGAAAGTGAAAACTTTGCTATTAGTAGAGCCAATACACATTATCTCAAAGCCATTGAAATATTTGACAGCACAAACAATAGTAGACGTCGTATGTACGCCAAATTGCACTACCATGTGAACCAATTAAAAATATATGAATACGATGAAATCGATGATGCTTTAACACGGTTATATGGCTTTGCAGAAAAAGACGATTTGACATGGATGAAACACCGAACCTTACTCACACGCATGCTTTATTATTTATTGAACAATAATAATGAAGCATGCATTAATACCGCGGAGTTGATTGATGTTAAGACGCTAGAATATTATGGCTTATTGCTCTATGCATACTATAAGTTACATGATAACAAAAATTTTAATAAACACTTAAAGAAGGCCAAACGTTTATATAATAAAAATGATCGGTTTTTCATGTTTGAAAATATTATTGATTACTTAGAACTTATTATGAACGTACCAGATGCAGAGCCAAACAGCGTTGAAAAGAAACTAAAAAGCGCGTATCAGTCTGCGCTTAATAAACGCGCGTTTTTTGAAATTGAAATGTTATATGAACACTATATTGATTTTTTAACAACCCATCGCCGATATAAAGATGCCTATAAACTAACACAAGAAATGATTACAATTGTTGAAAAAACAATGGAATAAGAGGGATTATATGAATTGCATATTTTGTCAAAAACCAACACATCCTATATATGAAAACGCATATGTTTATGTAATATCTGATGGCTACCCAGTAACACAAGGCCATACATTAATTATTACAAAACGTCATGTGAAAACGTATTTTGATTTGACATATGAAGAAAAAACGGCAGTTGATGAGGCCATTATGATTATAAAAAAACGTCTGGATGATAGTCATCACCCAGACGGTTATAATATTGGTATAAATAATAATGCGGCAGCTGGTCAAACTATCTTCCATCTGCATGTACACCTAATTCCAAGATATACTGGTGATACACCAAGCCCAAAAGGTGGCGTTCGCGGCGTAATACCAGATAAACAACAGTATTAGTTTTCTTTAGAAGGTATTTTTGCTTTACATGTTGTATGGTGTATACTATATAAAATATAAGCATATGATATAAAAATTAAACCGAGTAAAATAAATTTCCATAATAGATTACCACCACTAAAAGTTATTGGGGTAAAGGCGATACCGATGGCTGCTAAAAAGGCAATAACACAAGGGGTACATCCAAACGTTAATAAACCAAAAATAAACGCTAAAAACGGGATGGATGTTGATCCTGTTGGTTCTTTCTTATTAAGTTTTAAATTAATTTGCGTAAGAGACAACATCGAACTTGTTAACAATGCTAAAATAAAATTAACACCAATGTGTATGCCAACAAGGAACATACCTAAATCGTTAATCATATTTTGGTACGTATCAAACGCCAATATATCGAAAAATGTGTAAAGCCCAAATACAAGGATAAATAATCCTAGCCACATAAGCATATTCTTTTTTGTTTTTTGTGCTTCTATAATTACTGGTAACATACTATCACTTCCTACATAAAGTTTACCACATTATATAAATATTACGTGAGAAAACGCCATACAATCAGTTCGCGAGAAGAACTGTTAAAGGATGTGTCTTCATGGACTTAGATAACAATCAACTTAATACCTTACTCATCGCTAAGATTCGTACACAGCGCATCATACAAAACTATACGCTTCGTGATCTTGCAAAGATTACGGGACTTTCGCATGGGTATATAAATAAAATTGAACAAGGGATGACTACTTTAACCAAATCAAGTTTAATAGCAATGCAAAAAGCGCTTGATTTTTCGTGGGATACGAGTGAATCTTTGTCTACTGACTTTAGTTCTACTAGGAATAAACTATATAAACATTTAGTCTATGCTGAATATAACATGGCGCATGAACATGCGAACAAGCTTTATAATAATCGCGAACGCTATTTGAATTCACCAATATTTATAGATTATTACCTTATTATGATTATGTATATACAACACGCATATAGACTGTTGCATTTAAGAGAAACGTATATTGATATTTTAACGGTATTAGAAAAAGACCTAACACCATATCAATATGAATTTTATAGCCTTCAAATGAGCATGTATTATCATTACGCAAGGCATGATGTAGATGAAGCATTACTATATTTAAAGCAACAACAAGAGATTGCTACAAAACACGATTTACTAGCAATAAATTATTTTGTTACAGGCAAGGTTTATGGGTCTCACTATAAAACATTTAAACAATCAACAGATTATTTAGATAAAGCACATGTGTTGTTTCAAGAACAAAATAACTTTATTCGGTTAATGCACGTAAAAACAGTAAAACAATCATTGCTAGTTTATTTACAACGATCTACAGAGTTTTTACAGTTAAATCGCGAGACGACGAACTATGCAAAAATTAAGGGCGAACCAATTATGCGCAAAGAATCGCTTAAAATACGAGCGTTTTATTATATGATGCAAGAACAATTCGAAGAATCGTTACGCGTATTAAATCAATTTGAAGATTCTCACGCAGGAGATTATTATTTCATCAAAAGTTATGTGTTATACCGCTTAGCTTATCATGTTGAAGCGCTACATGTAATCCAAAGTTTTAAACATGTAAATCCAATTGATCGCCATGGGCTATATGCACTTGGCTTAGAGGTCATTGAACACAGTATTAATAACCCTAAAGATGATAAATTTTTTTCTTTGGTTAAGACATTTGCTGATAAAGCCATAACTCAAGGCAATTATGGGATGATTCGTGTATCGTATTACTTTATCAGCCGCGAGTTTGAATCGTTAAGACGCTATAAAGAATGTTTCGAGTACAGTCACAAATTACTCAGAATAATTCAAACCATAGTTGGAAGAGAGGAAGATTGCAAATGAAGCATGCACGTTATGAGATGACATTCAATACACCAACGCGGCGCGCGTTTATCAATATTACCCGTGATATAGAACGATTTGTAAATGATAGCGAGATTCAAAATGGCATTGTCTTAGTCAACGCCATGCATATTACTGCGAGCGTATTTATCAATGATGATGAAGCGGGATTACATAATGATTTTGAAGTTTTTTTAGAACGGCTAGCACCAGAAAAACCCTACAACCAATACCAGCACAATACATATGAAGATAATGCAGATGCTCATTTGAAACGTACGATAATGGGAAGAGAAGTGGTTATCGCCATTACTGAAGGCAAACTTGATTTAGGTCCATGGGAACAATTGTTCTATGGAGAATTTGACGGCATGCGTAAAAAACGCATCTTGATTAAGATATTAGGCGAGTAAGATGATATTTTGGTTTAGTTTGTTTTTGCTTTCTGCTCTATTTAAATCTAGTGTTGAAAGCTTAAATCGTCTTAATAAATCGTATACCCTAATCTTTGACCGCTTTTTATATACACGAATCATATTTATCGTAGGTTTCTATTTAATCATTGTTGAGCGCATTGAGAATTGGGTATTACTTAGTTTATTCGTGAGCATTGGCTTGTTGCTCATCGGTGCGAAGACGCAAAAAAAATCCTTTAAAAAACGTATGTGGCACATGGTTCAATTTTTAGGTAAGTACCTTTTATATGGCTTTTTTATAGCGCTTATAGTTGTTACAACATACAAAACAACACACATACTATATTTTGTTGGCTATGCAGTAATGCTTTCACTCGTTATGCTTATAATTTATTTTATTACACTAAAAAAAATCATTCCTATTTTTTTTCATAGGATACCGATTGAATACCCCTATGATGATAGCGATTTATTGACCAATTATCCTGTTTTATACAATCATATCTATATGTTAAAAGGAAAAAAAGTACGGCTTCCGATGAACGCATTATTTACCGGATTCTTTAAAAAAGAACGCATCTATTTATCTGATGCCTTAATTGCAAGACTAGATAGTCATGCCTTAAAAGCAATTATATATCATGAGCTTGGACACTATCATTATAAACACCTCATTAAACGATTAATCATTTTCTTTTTAGCAATGATATTTTTTACATTATCTATATATATTGGTGCCCAATACACATCGTTTATTCACGCGTTTATTGTGACTATCATGAGTTTATATACATTTAGTACGTTATTAGAAGTGTTAATATATCCGTTAATGCACAAACAAGAATATGAGGCGGATTATTATGCGTGTATGTATACATCAATAGATGATTTTAAACGTGGATTAAAACGTATAAATCAAATTAATAAAGACCCAGGGTATCACAAGATATATCAATTACTATTTACAACACATCCATCCTATGCAATGAGAATGCGCCATATAAAAAAGCAAACCCAACATACTAAGGGTGTATAAAGATATAATGAAATCCATTTAATTTTACAATATAGTGTTATAATGAAGGTATATTTTGGGGGGCGGTAATATGAAAAAGGCAATTAAAAAAATGCCTTTGGTCTACCCTTTACCGATCACGCTACTAGGAACACTCAAGGATGGCCAAGTGTTTTACACAACAGTGAGTAATGTTCTAATTATGGAAGAACAACCTCCTGTTATCGGAATTATGTTAGAGAATAAACACGCGATTACTGAAACGATTACAACGGGATCTATGCTCAGTATCAACTATCCATCTACAACGATGATTGCTAAGACAGATTTATGTGCCAACGTATCAACACATGCATTTGATAAATCAACACTGTTCGATACAAAATACTGGCTGGAAACACCATATATTGACGAGTGTCCAGCGGCATTAATTATCGAGGTTGAATCAATCAAAGACGTTACAAGACACCATAAGTTGATTCAATGTCTTGTTCGTAGAACGTTACTTGATGAGACTATTATGGTCGATGATAACGTTCCTTCTTTAAACATTCTAGATCCACTTATTTATGGACAAGATGATTCGTATTATAAAGTTGGAAAAGTTATTGGAAAAGTCAGTAGTGAAGGCAAAAAGTTATATCATAAACTACGAAAAACCATTGCACCTGAGCCGTACTCATTTTATTTTAAACTCAATATTTGTCAGTTAAAAGAAGAGGGAAAATCATACCGTTATTTGGCTGACAAATATGATGTTTATCATGAAACGATTGAAGATTGGTATGCACTTTATTCATTGTTCGGACGAGAAGGATTGACAAAAAAATTCGCTCATAAACTCGCGACTTCTTCTTATTCTAAAGAAGAACAACGCACTATTGCCCATAAAATCATGAATCATGAGATGACATATAGAGATGCTTGTAAAACTTATATGGTGAGTTTATCTCGACTAAAAAATTGGGTTAAAAAGGAACGAAAACGTAAAAAGAGAGCTTAGCTCTCTTTTTTGTTTGAATACAAACTATTAGAGCGTTTATATTGCTTACTGTCATCTTTTCTAATAAAATACTCAAGGCAGGTGATAATGATGATTATATTAACATACATTCAAAAACATATTGTACAAAGCATTGTCTTGGGTATGGCTATAGGCTTTATTCTTGGTGCGCTTTTTGATACAAGTACAGCACAAAGTAGTGTGTTGTTTTTATCGATTATGATGGTGTATCCAATGATGGTTACATTAAATTACCGTAGTTTATTATCTAAAGGAAGTATTAAATTACAGGTAATCACTCAAGTAATAAACTTTATTTTGCTTCCCTTTTTAGCTTATATATTTGGCATTTTGTTCTTTCGCGATTATCTTTCTTTTAGAATAGCGATTTTATTAATTGCGCTTTTACCAACCTCGGGCATGACTGTCTCATGGACAGTAATGAGTAAAGGTAACGTTAAAGAAGCAATACGGATGATTATAATTGGGTTAATACTTGGTGGGTTATTAACACCACTATATTTAAACTTATATATTGGGGAAACATCAAATGTGTCATTTATGGCAATCTTAAATCAAATTATTTATATCATTTTTATCCCAATGATTTTGGGATTTTTAACGCAAATGATATTTATAAAAAAATACACCAAACCTATCTTTGATCTTCATATTAAACAAATATTTCCAAAATTTTCAACGCTAGCTGTTGTTACATTAATCTCTGTTGTTGTGAGCTTGCGTGCTGATATGTTACTTAATAACCCAGAAGTATTATTAATTATTATTGGTCCAATATTATTAGGGTATATCATCATGTTCTTCTTTTCACATTATATCGGAACCTTACTGTTTTCTATTAAGGACAGAGTAGCTCTAGTTAATGGCACTGCGATTCGTAGTTTATCGCTTGCGATGGCAATTGCTTTAACGGTGTTTAAAGATATTGGTGCTGACATTGCATTAATCATTGCCGTCGCCTTTATAATTCAAGCACAACTTGCAGCTACATACGCAAAAATGATGATAAAAAAACAAGCTAGTATCGAATTTTAAACCGCACCAAATAAAGATAAATCATATATAACGCCTTGAATAAGGCGTTTTTTATTTTTCTCTAATTGTTGGTGAAAGCGCTTTATGATATAATATACACTATATGAATAAATGAGGTGGATTAATGCGCATTAAAAATCATCCGATTTTAACGTTTAAAAAACAAGACGTTATTACATTTTATTTTAATGGAAAAGAAGTAAAAGGGTATAAGGGTGACACCATCGCTTCAGCCCTTCATGCTCTTGGGATAAAGAAGTTAAGTGAAAGCATTCATTTAAAACGCCCTAGAGGCTTTTATTGCGCAATTGGTAATTGCGCATCATGTAATATGACGGTGAATAACATTCCTAATGTGCGCACATGCATCACACCCTTAGAAGAAGGAATGGATGTTCGATTGCAAGAAGGAAAGGGGGAACTTAAATGAGACATGTTCCCTTTGTGATTGTCGGTGCTGGACCGGCAGGATTACGTGCTGCTAAATCCTTATTAGAAGCGGGTGCGGAGGTTTTAATTATTGACCGTAGCCCAAAAGTTGGTGGCCAATTAATTAAACAAACCCATATGTTTTTCGGATCGGAAAAACAACATGCATCAAAACGTGGGATTGATATTTTAGATGTGATGCTTCAAGAAGTTCTTGGCTTTGAGCACGTTGAAATAATGATGAATACGACAGTTGTAGGACTGTATAAAGATAAAGTTATCAGTTGTTTGACAGGCGATACATATTTTAAGATTCAAGCAGATGCCATAATTATCGCAGCTGGTGCAAGCGAAAAAGCATTACCATTTGAAAATAATGACTTACCAGGGGTCTATGCGGCCGGTGCTGTACAAACGTTAATGAATGTGTATGGCGTTAAACCTGGAGACCGTGTTTTGATGGTTGGTAGTGGGAATATCGGACTAATCGTGAGTTATCAATTAATGCAAGCAGGTGTTGAGGTGGTTAAATTGGTTGAAGCTGCACCTGCAATTGGTGGTTATTTAGTGCATGCATCGAAAATAAAACGATTAGGTGTCGATATTTTAACGAATACAAGTATTAAACGCGCAATTGGAAAAGATTCTGTAGAAGCTGCTGAAATATGGCAATTAGATGATAAATGGCAAGGTATTCCAGGGACAGAAGACATTATTGAAATCGATACCATATGTATGGCGGTTGGCCTTGCACCACTAACAGAATTACTCCAACAAATTGGTGCTAAAGTTAAGTATGTAAGAGAACTTGGTGGCAATGTCGCAGTTATAGATGAACATTATGAAACAACAATTGATAATGTGTATGCATGTGGGGATGTGGCTGGTATTGAAGAAGCGAGCAGCGCGATGATTGCCGGAGAAATAGCTGGTATTGAAGCTGCGTTAAAACAAGGATATAAAATACCATCTCACGAAGATAAACTAAAAATATTACGCCACGATCTTACACAATTAAGAAACGGACCACACGGTGCTAAAGTGCGTGCGGGGCTCGCAAAATTGGGGGTTGAGTTATGATTGAGAAAACAGGCGTACCAAGCAAAGCGATGATTTTAGAATGTTTTCCAGAAGACACTGTGCTTTATAAACCAAAAGCAATCATTGAGTGTTATAAAGAAATTCCTTGCAACCCATGTAGTACAAGTTGTCCGTTTGATGCAATTTTCATTCCCGAAGATATTAATAAGCGACCAGAAATCGATTTTAACAAATGTACAGGGTGTGGCATTTGTGTCCATCACTGTCCAGGGCTTGCAATCACTGTTAGACAACTAACAAACGATAAAGCGTTACTTAAGATTCCTTATGAGTTTGTTCCTTATCCAAAAGAAGGAACAATGTTAAGAGTGATGAACCGTGCGGGTGAGCATATAACTGATGGTATAATTAAAAAAGTTCAGTATACTGAAAAACAAAATAAAACGGCCATACTCCATCTTCTCGTGGATAAAACATACCTTTATGACGCGATGACCGTTGAGGTGCCATATGGACAAAAATAAGGTGATCATTTGTCGCTGTTCTGATGTGACATTACAAGATTTATACGATTTGTTTGAACAGGGCTATACAACATTTGAAGAAATTAAACGTATTAAACGTGTTGGTATGGGACCATGTCAAGCCAACACATGCGGGAAAATGGTTCAATGGGAAATTGCTAAATACTTTAATAAACCGTTAGAAGAGGTTGAGTTTCATAATATGCGTCCCTTTACGATGGGCGTTAAGATTAAAAGTATTGAGGAGGCTGCACGTGATGAAGACGAAAGCTAATGTTGTCATTATTGGTGGTGGGGTCTCTGGGTGCAGTATTGCGTATCACCTCGCAAAAGCCGGACAACAAAATATTGTGGTGATTGAGAAAGCCTATTTAACAAGTGGCGCAACAGGAAGATGCGGTGCAGGTGTTAGACAACAATGGGGCACAAAGATGAACTGTATTCTTGCGAAAAAGAGTGTTGAGTTTTTCGAAACAGCCCAAGAAGAATTGGATTATGATGGTGACATTGAGTTTAAACAAGAAGGCTATTTAGTCATCTCTAGTAGTCAAGAAGAATCTGAAGTGTTTAAAGACAATGTGGCTTTACAAAATTCTCTTGGAATTCCATCTCGTGTCTTAACAAAAGAGGAAGCCCAAGCTATTGTGCCACATTTAAATACAGATGTTGTAGATAGCGCAACATTTTGTCCAACAGACGGCCACTTAAACCCATTTACAATGACCGACGCCTTTTATAAAGCAGCGAAAAAGTTAGGCGTTAACTTCTATACGTATACCGAAGTAACTGATATAATAAAAGAAGAGAACACCATCAAAGCCGTTGTCACCAATAAAGGAACGTTTGAAACATCAATCGTTGTGAATGCAGCAGGGGGCTACGCAAAAGAAATAGCTGAGATGGTTGATGTTGAGTTGCCTGTCTATTCTGAAAATCATGAAATCCTTGTTACTGAACCAGTTGAAAAAGCTCAAGGACCAATGGTTATTTCTTTTTCACAGAATATCTACTGCCAACAAACTCCGCATGGGGCATTCATTATGGGTCGTGGAGACCCTAATATGCCACAAGGACATGACGTTAGTTCGAGTCACACATTTTTAGATGAAATGAGTAAAACCGTGACAAGATTACTACCACCTATTGGAAACTTACGCGTTATTAGACAATGGGGAGGATTATATAATATGAGTCCTGATCATCAACCGATTATTAGTGATGTAGAAGACGTTCGAGGATTTTATGTCGCATGCGGATTCAGCGGGCATGGGTTTATGCTAGCACCAATAACGGGACAACTAATTAGTGAAATGATTGTAGGATCACCTCCATCAATGCCGCTAGAACCATTATCATTAAAACGCTTTGATGGTAAAGATATTCATGAGTATGAAAAAAGTGTTGTTTAAAAATTGAAAGGAGATTTTTATGGCTATTTATGATTACAGACACGAACCACTTACAGATTTTTCAAAACCAGAAAACGTTAAAAAGTACAAAGATGCATTAAAACTTGTTGAGGGGTATTTAGGACAAAGTTACCCACTCATTATTAATGGAGAACGCATTGAAACCAAAGAAACGTATGTTTCAAAAAATCCAGCTAACCATCATGAAGTTATTGGTGAAATCTATCAAGCGACTAAAAAAGAGGCGGACCATGCAATAGAAAGCGCGCTTACAGCATTCGATAAGTGGAAAAAAGTGCCTGCTAAAGTCCGTGCTGATGTGTTATTTAAAGCCGCAAATATTTTGAAACGCAGAAAGTTTGAGTTTAGCGCATTAATGACTAAAGAAGCAGGTAAACCCTATATTGAAGCTGACGCTGATACAGCTGAGGCGATTGACTTTTTAGAATATTATGGCCGTCAAATGCTTGACATGACTGAAGTTGATAAAAAAATCTTGAGTCGAAGAGATGTCGAACGCAATGAATATTCTTATATTGCTCTAGGTGTAGGTGCCATTATAACCCCATGGAACTTCCCCCTTGCGATTTTAACTGGGATGACGAGTGCAGCGATTGTTACAGGGAACACAGTATTACTTAAACCAGCAGTAACAACCCAAGTTATTGCCTATAAATTTGTCGAGGTATTAGAAGAAGCAGGCGTACCAAATGGCGTCATTAACTTTTTGCCAGGTAAAGGTCGCGATACGGGCGATTATATTGTCAAGCATCCGAAAACACGCTTTGTAAGTTTTACAGGTAGCCGTGCAGTTGGAACGAAAATCTATGAAAATGCTGCAAAAGTACAAGATGGTCAAATATGGCTAAAACGCGTTATTGCTGAAATGGGCGGTAAGGATGCGATTATTGTTGATGATGGGTATGACCCTAAAGAAGCAGCGCAAGCGATTGTTGGGAGTGCCTTTGGATTTAGTGGTCAAAAATGTAGTGCATGTAGTCGCGCGATTATCCACGAAAATGTCTATGAAGATGTTGTTAAAGAGTTGAAACTTCAAACAGAAGCATTAAAATTAGATGACCCATCAAAAGACGATACATTCATGGGACCAGTTTCTGATGAGAATGCTTTTAATAAAATTAGTGAGTACATCGAAATCGGCAAAAAAGAAGGCGAGTTACTTACTGGTGGAACAACCGATGATAAAAAAGGTTGGTTTATCACACCAACAATCTTTAAAGATGTCGATCCACAAGCCCGCATTATGCAAGAAGAAATATTTGGCCCTGTGTTATCAGTAACCAAGGTTCGTTCTTTTGATGAGGCGATTACTGTCGCAAATAACACGGATTATGGCTTAACCGGTGCTGTTTTATCTCCGAATCGCATGCATTTAGAACAAGCGAGAGAAGATTTCCACGTGGGAAATCTATACTTTAACCGTAAATGTACTGGCGCGATTGTTGGCTATCAACCATTTGGGGGCTTTAACATGAGCGGAACTGATTCTAAAGCTGGTGGTCCAGAATATCTTATTCTACATATGCAAGGTAAAACCGTTACTGAACAACTATAATATAGAAGAGCTCACCAAAGCGGTTGAGCTCTTACCTATTTTAAAAGGATGATTTGATGAAAAAGACTTTATATGATTATAAACGATTAATAATATTCGATTTAGAAACCACAGGACTCAATTATAAAAATGAAGAAATTATTGATTTTGGTGCTATAGAAGTTGCTATAAACCATAAGCGGTTTAGAATTACAAACGATTATAATTTACTCATTAAAGCAAGCAAAGCACTATCGACTAAAATTACTCAATTAACTAACATAACAGATGAGATGTTGATTGCATCGGGGATAAAATCAGAGGATTTACCACCAATTATCAAACAATTATTTGATAAAGATACCTTGGTTGTTGCTTATAATATTCAGTTTGATTTATCATTTATCATCGCTACTATGAAGCGTGTAGATCCTAATTTTGAATTTACATCTGATATATTAGATGTAATGGCGGTATATAAAGATCGACATGATTATCCGCATCGCTTAGAAAATGCAGTGGAAACCTATGGTATCGTTAACATGCATGCACACCGTGCGTATGATGATGCGATTGCCACATTTGAGTTGTTAAAAAAATTAGAAAAAGAAGCGCCAGTCTCTGATTATATAAATACCATTGGGTTCCATCAAAAGTATGGGTTACAAGGCATTCAATTACCTCACGTGAGGTACTTTGAACATCCATATAAAAAAGACAGTTTAATTAAGCAAATAAAAGCATCCAAATAATAAAATGTAGCGACAATTAAGAAGGAGAGAATAGAGTTAAAATTGTCTGTTTATGGAAACTTTTCTTTTTGAATTGTTGATATATTTTTATACAAAGTCAAAAGAGTGTATAACATTTTAGCCTTTAATGATTAAGAGAATGATATTTTGTAGAAAGGTTTAGGCATCTATGTTATTTTGTTATTTTACATTTTTAATTTGATAGATCAATATTAGTATATTATTCCAATCATTATTAAAATGCTTTAAAAAATGTTTGAATGCTATTATTTCTATGCTTTATAAAGCCAAATTTATGGTTGCAAAATTTAAAGTGCATTTGCATTTTAGGTTGTCATATGCGTATTTTATCATATGAAATGCAATTTTTCCTTGAAAGCTCATTTCCTATATATTACAATGTTGATATAAATAAGAAACCTTTGGATTAGAACATTTAACAGATTACAATCATGACATATAATATATAGAAATTGACTTTGATATACCAAAGCGATTTTAGTTAACACTGTGATTTGTTTCTTTACATCGTTTGTTTTAAATGATATAATTACTCAAAAGTATAGCTTTAATGAAACACAATTTGATTCATTTTACTATACTTTTTGTTAAAAGTTTTTATTTTCGATATAAACCTTCATATGGATTTTATGCTCTTATTTTAGAGTTCGTATGAAGTTTATATAAATTTTTGATTATTAATTTAATCAAACAAAAAAAGAGAGGAGATATAATTTTGAAAAAGTTTTTATTAGTTTTAGCATTAGGTCTAATTGCTTTCACTGCGACTGCATGTGGCGGAGATGACGACAATGACGATGATGACGGAGATGATACTGTTGGTTCGGCTCCAGAGATTACTGGTGTTACCGACGAAACAATTGCTATCAACACCGAATTCGACACACTCGATGGCGTGTCGGCATCTGACGAGGAAGACGGAGACTTAACAGCGGATATCGTTGTTGATGGTACTGTAGATACTCAAACAGCAGATGACTATGAAATTACATATACTGTCATCGATAGTGATGGAAATGAGACAGAGGAAACTAGAACCATTACTGTATCATTAGAAATCCCTACATTAGCGAATGGTGTTTATAATTACAAATATGCACAAGAGGATTTAAAAAACACTCTATTTGCTGCAGCAGAAAGATATTTATTAGATACAATGGCTGGAGGAGTTCCACTATTCTCTAACTCTGGATACGTTATGTATTCAAATCGTTTAACACCAGCTGTTGATGAATATGTCCCTGTTATGGGATATGGAGCTTCATTAGGAACTATGTCAGATGACGATTCAAATGTAGAAATGTTTGATGAGTCTATGGGTAACGCAGATGAGTACACTTTTAGAACTACTATTGGTGGAAACCCTACAACATTCTTCCAATGGCAATATGATGATTCAGATAGTTCAGACTCTATTGCGTGGGTTTTAGATTCATTATATATGTTTGACTATACTGCTGATGGAGAATGGTTTGAAATGAAACCATCAATGGCAGATGAATTACCAACGCCTATTGATCCGGAAATGACAGATACAAATATTGAAGTTTCTAAAACATGGCAAGTTAGCTTAAGAGACGACCTTATGTGGTCTTACCATCCAGATACTGATACTAGTGGATTCTCAGATGGTCACGAGGTAATCGATGCAAATGACTTTATTGACACATACAAACTAGCATTAGAAGAAGGTTGGTTCCGTGCTATTTCTGGTGGCGGAGACTTCTTATCATCACCTCAAAAAATCGTTGGTGCTCAAGAATTCTATGATGCACAAAGCGATGAAGATGAAACTCCTGACTGGGATTCAGTTGGATTAAGAGTTGTTGATGATTACACAATTGAATTTGAATTTGTCAATAATATTAATGAAGAGGACGTAACGTATTGGTTATCTTCATTCGTTATGACTCCAGTAAACCTTGATTTATACGAAGCTGTTGGAGACCAATATGGTACTTCGGCTGATACCACAGCGTATAATGGGCCATTTGTTTTAGATTATTGGGAAGATGATAAATTATTAGAATATGCTGAAAACCCTAATTTCCATGATCCAAACAGATACTTTATTACCGGCGTACAAGTTGGTGTTTTTGAAGATATCGAAATTATTTGGCAAGAATGGGAAGCGGATCGCTTAGACGCTGTTTCTGTTCCAGCTGCTGAATATCCAGACGTTGCAAATGAACCTAATATTTACTTTGTTCCGGGTGTTACTACATTCAGAATGATGATCAACGGTTTAGGAACTACTGAAGCACAAAGAGAAGAATTCCCTGATAGTACTTATGAACCTGAACCATTATTAGCACATGAGTTCTTTAAAAAAGCAATGTACTTTGGTATTGACCGTTCATATTTAGCGTATGACGTTATGACAACAAGTACACCACAAATGTATCACTTTACTCCACAATACTTACTTTCACCAGGTGCTGAAGCATCAGTTAGAGAAAGTGATCCTGGTATTGCTGTAGGTGAAGGACTATCACCATCTACTAATGGATTTAACGAAGATGCTGCAACCGCGTACTTTAAAGCAGCTGTAGATGATTTAGTAGCTGACGGTATTTATGAAGAAGGCGA
>CAZXSS010000010.1:0-7059 GCA_964643385.1 uncultured Candidatus Izemoplasmatales bacterium | reverse complement strand
GCATCATTCCTAGATGTATATGCAGATGACAACAGAGGCGGATTCACATTAAACTGGGGTATTGATACTTCAAGTGCAAACATCGAAGTAGAATATCTTAACCCTTACCTTGGGGAAACTGTTACTGAAATTTGGTCTTACAATGCTTTAGTTGAAGCATTAAATGGTGAAGTTGAAGTAGTAGACGGTGTAGAGTACGTAGAAGACACTGAAGAATAATACTAAATTTTCAATTAATTATATGTTAAGGAATAGCCTACTTAGGTTATTCCTTTAACATCCTATAGTATCTAACAAACAAGTATAGTAAAAATATGCAGACCATCTTTGCATCTTACTGATGGTTTGCATGTTGTTTGTTAGTGTAAAACAATAAAATAAATTTTTATTGTGATTAAACTGTCTTGTTGCAAGCAAAATTCTTGTAAATAACTTATTAAATTGGGTACTAATAATTTAATTGATTTAAATGAAAGAATATTTTAAGTAATTGATGAATATGAGAAGTGTTTAAAAAGAATAGATTTTTTAATGGTCTTAATCTATATCCATCAATTACTATAAAAACTTATTTATATAGAATTCGATATAAATTTAAGTTGTTAGAAATAAATAATGAAAGTAGGCGATAGTATGTTAAGATATACAGCGATCAGGGTAGTTTGGATTTTTATTATGATTTTTACTATTCTATCGATGAATTACATTATATTAAAAAGTGCGCCACAATTTGCTCCTACAACTGAAGATGATAAAGAACTGTACTTTGCACGTCAAGTATCCGAAGGGAACTTTACTGATGAAGTAATTAGAGATCAGGAGTTAATTGATCAATATTTGAATGATGAAATTGAAATCCATCAAGACGGATGGATTAAAGATGAGGGGTCACAAATTCGAATTTATGAACCTGTTCCTGTTATGGTGCAATATGTAAGATGGTTAGAAGGAATATTCACAGAATGGCATTGGGGATACTCAACCCGTGTTGCAGCGAACACCGAGGTTTTTGAGGTCTTATCAACAAGGATTCCTGTTACTTTAAGGTTGAACCTTATTGCTCTTGTCTTTTATATACCAATCGGATTTGCACTAGGAATATGGGCAGCTCTTAAAAAGAACGGACTTGCCGACAATGTTATTTCATTCTCCGTTATGGTAATGATATCAATACCAAGTTTCGTGACAATGTTACTACTGGTATTAGTATTTGGATATACATTAGAATGGTTGCCTAAACAGTTTCCACAAGCCAATACGATTGGTATAAGGAATATTACAGGCTTAGTATTACCAGTATTAGGGTTGTCTTTCACATCAATTGCAGCATTAACACGTACAACTAGAGCAGAACTTACTGAGGTTCTTACCTCTGAGTTCCTTTTATTAGCGAGAACAAAAGGATTAACAAGAACACAATCTGTTATTCGTCACGCTATGAGAAACTCTATGGTTCCGCTTGTTCCCGGAATAATAGCATCATTTGTTGGACTATTAAGTGGATCAGTTATTATTGAACTTATTTATGGTATTCCTGGAACTGGACGTATTTATATTGATGCATTAGAGCGTAATAATTATGATTATAACTTAATTATTGGTATTACCGCATTCTACACCATCATTGGATTGTTTGCTGTATTATTAGTCGACTTATCATATGGTGTTGTTGATCCAAGAATTAGAATGGGGGCGAAAAAATAATGGAAAAGAATAATAAGAATACTAACTTAGATAAAAACTTGTTTAAGCCCGTTAAGCGAGATACTAAAATACATGATAAAAAATTCGAAACAAAACCAATAGGCTATTTTAAAGATGCAATGATTAGATTTTCTAAAAATAGAACAAATGTTATTGCGACTATTATTTTAGGTCTATTAATATTATTGTCTATTTTAGTACCGATTTTAACCAGTAAAAACTATGAAAGCCAAGAACCAAACTTACAATATCTTCCACCAAAAGTACCACTTTTAGAAAAAATTGGTATTTTAGATGGAACACGCTACGTTGAAAATATTACTGTTGATTGGCAAGATACTGATTCTGAGACTGGGTTAGCATTCCCAGACACTTTTGATGTAGAATACCTTGTTGAAGGTACTTTAGAAAATTATGAAGAATCATGTACGTCTTCTAAATCAACATGTCGTGGTGGGCTTAATGTTCTACGATTAGATGATGCTGATTATTACACTATTGTTTCAGATACAATATTTGAATTTGACGAGACATTAAATCCTACCATAGAAATTGATGTAGAAAACCTGGCTACACAATTTGATAGCGAACTTAATGTTTACCTTTCGAATGTAGATTTAGATGATGAAGACGTTGAAGTAACATTAGACGATTTACTATTGTTAGGTTCGATTGATACTAAAGGAACTCATGCTTTTGACGTATTTCAGGCTGATGATTTAGCTGGTCTTTCAACATTCGAATCACACGTATATATTGAAATTGTTGGAGAAAGTAATAACGCATATGCAGAATTAGAAAGTGTTACGATTGATGATGATAGCAATCCTGATGAACCAGTTCAAGTTGATTCAGGATATGAACTGTCAATTTATGATCGCGCTTTTGGAACTGGACGATATACAAGAGTTGATGGGACAACTATTAAGGCGAACTTCAGATATGATAGTTATGAAGCTGCATTTGCTCCAATAGTTGATAATGCATTCCCAGCAAGTGAATATAATGAAATTTTAGAAGAATATGGAGACACATGTACGATTATAGACGAAGATGAAAACGATGACCAATGGGAATTCACTGAAGGCTGTCCAATAAGTAAAGTTAATGGGATTAATGAAGGTGTTCCGGGTCCAGATCCAGATGACAATTTCTTTTCATATCAAGTCGAACTCGACTATATGATTGTCAATGATATCGATGGAATGCCATATTATTTCTTTGGAACTAACTCAAGTGGTAAAGATTTATTTGCCCTTACATGGTTAGGGCTTAGAACATCATTATCAATTGGATTACTTGTATCATTAATTAATATTACTGTTGGTATCGTTTACGGTTCTATCGGTGGTTATTATGGTGGAAAAGTAGACATTATCATGCAACGTTTTAGTGAGCTAGTAGGTCGCATCCCATGGTTAGTCACATTGAGTATTTTTATGGCTTTAATTGGTCGTGGGGTATTATCATTAATATTAATTTTAATTGTTTCTGGATGGATCGGTGTTGCGAGTGTAACCCGGACCCAGTTCTATAGATATAAAGGTCGAGAATACGTTTTGGCTTCTAGAACACTAGGTGCAAAAGATTCACGATTAATCTTTAGACATATTTTACCTAATGGTATCGGAACCATTATTACAGCGAGTATCTTAAGTATTCCGCTTGTTATCTTTACTGAAGCAGCACTATCATATCTTGGTTTTGGAATTGGTCACGGCCAATCTTTCAAACTATTTGGTATATTAGACCTTTCCGGGGTATCAATTGGTGTTTTACTTGCTGATGGACGTACACAAATGGTTGCAAGACCTTATTTAACAGTATTCCCTGCAATCATTATTTCAATACTTATGATTACATTTAACATGTTTGGTAATGCATTAAGAGATGCATTTAATCCTTCACTAAGGGGGTCTAACTAATGGTATCCAATAGACAAAAAAAATTGAAAGTTGAAAATTTAACGATATCATTTAGAACTACACAAGGCCTAGTTCGTGCAGTACGAGATGTTAGTTTTGATTTGACTGAAGGGGAAACACTAGCAATAGTTGGTGAATCCGGATCAGGAAAATCAGTTACTAGCCGTACTATCATGGGAATTCTTGCCGGAAACGGTATTATTGACAAGGGTTCTATTCATTACGAAGGTCAAGATTTAACAAAAATTAAAGAAGAAGATTTTCATCGCATACGTGGAGACAAGATTGGTATGATATTCCAAGATCCATTATCGAGTTTGAATCCGATTATGCGTATAGGGAAACAAATTACTGAAGGTATGCTTATTAATGGTCACCGTTTAAAAGAGCGATATAAAAAGATGATTCATGATGAGCGTATGGCAGTTATCAATCTTAAAGACGAAATTCGTAAAGAAAGAAAACAATTAAAAATTGCCAAAAAAGAATTAAAAGACAACAAACAACAAGAAAAAATTCTTGATTTGCAAGAAAAGTCAACAAATAAAATAAAAATTCTTAGACAAGATTTAGCAAAAGCTAAACAGGCATATAAAAAGGCTAAACCAAAAGCTAAGGCAGAAATCAAGAAAGACTGGGAAAATGAAAAAAATCGCGTTAACAAACTAATAAAGGACCGCAAAGAACAATATGAAAAGAAAATTTCAGAACTTGTCCAAAAACGTGATCGTGATTTACAATCAGCTACTTCTAATGAAGCTAAACAACAGGCTAATATTATTTTTAAACAGCAAAAAACTAAAGAAACTAAAGCTTATAAAGAAGAAATAAGTAAGCTTAAAGAGGAATTAAAACGTTATAAAAAAGTAACTAAAAAAGAAGCAACTGAACGTGCTTTAAAAGTTATGGATGAAGTTGGTATTCCTCAACCTAGAAGACGACTTAAACAATATCCATTCCAATTTTCTGGGGGTATGCGACAACGAATAGTTATTGCAATTGCTTTAACTGCTAATCCAGATATATTAATTTGCGATGAGCCAACAACTGCATTAGACGTTACTATTCAAGCACAAATTTTAGATTTGATTAAACAATTAAAAGAAGAGCGTAATTTATCAGTTATTTTCATTACCCATGATCTTGGTGTTGTTGCTAACATGGCAGATCGTGTTGCGGTTATGTATGCTGGTAAAATTGTAGAAATTGGAACAGTAGACGAAATTTTCTATAACCCTAAACATCCATATACATGGGCGCTATTAGGGTCAATGCCCGATTTGGAATCTACAGAACGCTTAAATGCGATTCCTGGTACTCCCCCAAATATGTTATTTCCACCTAAAGGTGATGCGTTTGCTGACCGCAATCCATATGCCCTTAAAATTGACTTTGAACAAGAACCACCAATGTTTAAAGTTAATGACGATCATTATGCAGCAACGTGGTTATTACATGAAAATGCACCTAAAGTTGAAATGCCAGATATTGTTAAACACAGAATTGATCGTATGACTAGCAAGAATAAATCATCGAAAGAGGTGAGTAACTAATGGCAAACACAGAAAAAACACCTGTATTAAGTGTTAGAGGCTTAAAACAATATTTTAGAACTGGTGTTGGGAAAAATAAATTAGTTATTAAAGCTGTCGATGATGTTAATTTCGATATCCATAAAGGTGAGGTTTTTAGTTTAGTGGGTGAATCTGGTTGCGGAAAGACAACAACAGGTCGCACAATTATAAGATTATATGAACCTACAGATGGTGAAGTTTACTTTATGGGTCAACGTATTGGCTCTGGCTATATGGGACTAAAAGATTCTATCAAAGCTACAAAACGAGCTGCAAGTCTTAAAATTACTGGTTTAAAACTTGAAATGAAAGATAAAATGAATGATGTTCTTGATAAAGCTAAAGGTAAAAAAGAGATATTTGATGCCAAAAAATTACGCAAAGAACTAAAATTAAAGTATAAAAGAACTAAAAAAGAATACAGCTTAACAGAACGCGAACAGCTTGTACCCAAACTCAAGAAAGACTATTTAAAAGAGTTGGAAAAAATTAATGAACGTATTCAAAAAGCAAAAGATGCGTATGCCAAAGACAAAGTTCGTTCTAAAAAGGCCCAAAGTGAAAAAACAGCTTCACAAAAAGAACAGGAAAAGCAACAAGCAGAAAGTATTAAACAAGAATATCTTCCTAAAATCGAGGAAGTTAAAGCAAAACGTGACGAGGAAATTGCTGCATACAAAGAAGAGATTAATATTCGTAAAAATGAAAATAATAATCCTGATGCGCAACTAATGAAAAATATCCAAATGATTTTTCAAGATCCTGTTGCTTCTTTAAATCCACGTATGACAGTTAAAGAAATTATTTCTGAAGGTCTTAAAATTGCAGGAGAAAAAGATAACGATATCATTAATAAAAAAGTTAATGATGTACTTGAAACCGTTGGATTACTTCCAGAGCACGCAAGCCGTTATCCTCATGAATTTAGTGGTGGACAAAGACAACGTATAGGGATTGCAAGAGCATTAATTGTCTCTCCAGAATTTATTATTGCTGATGAACCAATTAGTGCATTAGATGTTTCCATTCAAGCACAAGTTATAAATTTATTGAATGATTTACGTGAAGAATTGGATATAACTATTATGTTTATTGCTCATGACTTATCAGTCGTTAAATATTTTAGTGATCGTATTGCTGTTATGTATTTTGGTAAAATTGTTGAACTTTCAGACAAAGAAGAACTGTTCAAAAATCCATTACATCCTTATACTAAATCACTGTTATCAGCAGTACCTATGCCGGATCCAAACTTTGAAAAAACTCGTACTCGAATTGCATACGACCCAACAGTGCATGATTATTCAACCGAAAAACCTGAACTCCATGAAATCAAGCCTAACCATTATATTTATGCAAATGCGACTGAGTTAGAGGCTTACAAAAAGGAACTTAAATAAACAATGAAATTTTTCATTACATTAGCTATCAGTTTATTATTAGTCGCATTGATAACACGCTATGTTTATGGTGGCAATGATAATGGGTATACAATGTACAATCTCTCGAACGGTTTCTTTGCAATTGGTCTTCCATTATTTTTAGGAAGTATCATTGTTTTATCCAATGCGAAAACCATATTTATATCTGTTGGATATGCTTTTAGAGGTATATTTAGAGGCGTTCGAGAAAAATATAGTGATTATTACGACTTGAGTCAAAAAAAGCAAGAAGAAGATGAGGTTAATATTTTTGGATTATCATCTTTAATAATTAGTATAATATATCTAATTATTGCTGCTTATTTAGGATTTCAAGCTATTTAAAAAGACTCTCTGTCAAGGATAGGGGTCAAGAAGTAAATTCAAAGACCTAGTAGTGAAAACTACTAGGTCTTTTTATATAAAGATAAGACA
>CAZXSS010000009.1:0-34643 GCA_964643385.1 uncultured Candidatus Izemoplasmatales bacterium | reverse complement strand
AATTAACAGATGCTGAAAAAGCTGAATTAGCTAAAAATGATATTGATCTTGGAAATACGGACTTAGTCTTAGGAGATGTTACTTTACCAACTACTGGTGAATATGATGCAACCATTTCATGGGCATCAGATAATGAAGCTGTTGTTGATACTGATGGTACTGTTACACGCCCGACTGATGGTGATGAAACAGTTACATTAACCGCAACTATCACTGTTGGTACAGAGGTACTAACACAAGATTATACATTACTCGTTAAAGATGCAAGCTTCGAACCAACTGACGTAACAACAGCGATTGCTGAACCAGATGGAGAAACTGTATTTATTGAAGGAATTGTAACTTCGCTTAATGTTGACGATGGTGGATTCTTCATGGAAGGTACAAATGGCGACGTAATCTTTGTTGAAGATTTAACAGATGTTGAAGTTGGAAACTTAGTGACAGTTGCTGGTACTCGAGATACATTTGCAGAATTTGGTAATGATCGTGACCAAGTAATTGAAGCAACGCTTATTTCTAACGATGAGGGCGATCATTCATCTGATATTACGGTTATTACTAATATGACACTTGCTGAAATTATTAATGATTTACCAAACTCACACAATAGACGCTACCGCGTTGAAAATCCTGTATTTGTTGAACAAACAGATTATGATGAATTAATGTTTGCTGGTACAGAGGATATGGATGCCTTCTTCTACGTTGATGTCTACGGACAATATTTAGATGGTACATTAGAAGCAAATGATACACTAGAATTCATTGAATTTACAGTATATGAAGTAGCATATGGAAACTTACGTCTTGAAGGTGTTGTTGTTCCTGATGCTCCAGCAGAAACATATACTAGTGTTACAGAGATGCATAACAATAGCGAAATTGGAGATTTAGTTGCCTTTGAAGGTATTGTTGTAGGTACGTATAACGCAGGTATGTTTATTACTGATGGTACAAACCAAATTACTATATATGATTTCGATTTAACTGCAGAGATTGGTGACAAAGTTGAAATTCGTGGTGAATATGATGTTTACAATGACTTATATCAAATTTCAAGCGTCACTAGCGAGACTATTCTCGAATCAGGGTTAGATGCTGATTTAACACCTGTTGAAATTACTTTAGCTGATTTACTAGCTTTAGATAATGCAAACGATCCAACGATTGGTGGATCATTCTATAGAGTCACAGGAACTGTTGAAGAACGTGAAGATGGAAACTATACCGACATTGATTTAGTAGATGGCAGCGATCGCATTGAAATTTACTATCAAAGTTCCGATGCATCAATGACCGAAGTCGAAACACACTTAGATTCAACTATAACTATCGATGTGTTCTATTATACAAATGTATATGTTGTATATGATACAAATGCAGGAGAAATTACAACAGAATAGTTAAAATTTTTCATCAAAGTGGTTCCTCAATGAGGAGCCACTTTTTATATGTCAATTATACAAATAAAAATAGTGTTTACACATGGTAATAATGGGGTTTTTATGGTATTATTATATGTTATTGTAATCAGGATAGGATGGTATAAATGAAGAAGGTAATATTAGGTGTACTTGTTGCTTTGACATTAGTTCTTGCTGCGTGTACCGAGGAGACAAATCAATTAAAAGAAGGCGAAGTTCGTCTTCCTAATTTGGAAAATAAAGTTGAGTCAGAAATTATTGAAATATTAGACGAATTAAATCTCGAGGCAAATATATTAGAACGAACTTATGTAGAGCTTGACCAATCAAATGAATTCATTGAATACGGTCAGGGGTATGAAACTGGTGATGTGGTTTTAGAAGGCGAATTTATTACTATCATTGTTAGCGCTGCAATAGTCAGTGAAGACATGTATTTTACACCAGTGGTGTTAGACTATGATGGACCACTTTTGGATGATATATTTTTTGATATGCCTTTATATACAGAAAACACCCGTAAGATAGACGAAGACGATCCCGATTATTTTGGTGCTGGGGGCGCGTTTTTAGTTGGGAGTGAACCCATTCGTTGTATCGATGGCGATACGTCTGTTTTTGATTACCCTACAGATATTTATAATAAAATTACAAGTAATGCAAAATCAACACGCTTTCTAAATATGGATACACCAGAAACATTTGATGGTGGTGAAGAAGAGTGGGGTAAACCTGCAACACTATATGTGTGTGATATGCTAGATAGAGCCGAATCAATTGTTTTACAAACAGATCCTGGAGATTACTTAGTAGGTAATTTTGGACGCTTACTTGCATGGGTTTGGATTCAATTACCAGGTGAAGAAGAGTATTTCTTGTTGAACTATATGGTGGTAAGACAAGGGCTTGCTGAAGTCAAATATCTTTACGGCGCGGGAGAAACCGATGTTACTGTATACGATGATATGACGTATACAGAATGGATGTTTAAAGCAGAGACGAATGCGCAGATAGATGAACTTGGAATGTATGGCGATTTACTAGATTATTATTGGGATTATGATAACGACAGACCATACCCTGGAAGGTGGAATTAACATGGCAAAAGTGTTTCAAAATTACGAAGCTATTCTTGATAAAGTTAAAACATACGACACGATCATTATTCATCGTCATCTCAATCCGGATTTAGATGCATTAGGATCGCAATTAGGATTAAAAGGGATAATTAATACATTGCATCCCAAAAAAGCTGTCTACTGTGTTGGTGATGAGAATGATTTTAGATTTATTGGATCAATGGATACAATTAAAGATACTGTTTATAATAATGCATTAGCGATAGTGGTCGATGTGGCTGTTAAAGAGTTGGTTAGCGATAAGCGTTATCAATTAGCAGATGAAACGTTGGTTATTGATCATCATATGAATGATACAGATTTTGCAGATATGATTTATACTAATAGCGACCACATCGCAACAGCACAAATACTCACAGATATTTGTATTGAGTATGATATTGCTATTGATGGCGATACAGCAACAAAACTCATGAGTGGTCTTGTGACAGATAGCGGCCGATTTATGTATCCTGCGACAAGCGCAAAAACATTTAAGGCCGCGTGGTTTTTAATGGAACACGGTGCAGATTTACAGTTTATTTATGATCACTTATATATTGAAGATTTAGATTTCAAAAAATTAAAAGGGTACTTTATTAATAACTTTGAAACGACAAAAAACAATGTTGCCTACATGAAAAATGATAAAGACTTAAAAACAAAATACAACGTGAATACTTTTACGATTAGCCGCGGTATGGTAAATCAAATGAGTGGGATTAAAGGAATTCCTATGTGGGCAAACTTTACAGAAGAAGATAACGGCGATATCATTTGTGAATTGCGCAGTAAAGAAATTCCTATTGTTGATGTTGCTAAAAAATACGGTGGAGGCGGCCATAACTTAGCGTGTGGATGCACAGTGAAAAGTTGGAAAGATACCGACGCTATATTACATGATTTAGATCAATTATTAGAAAAGGAAGGTGAATCACATGGATAAACAAAAATTAAAAGCCATTCACGATAAAATAAAAGAGTATAAAAAGATTATTATTACACCACACGGAAGACCAGATGGAGATTGTATAGGAACTGCATTTGGACTTAAAGATATCATAGTTAATACGTATCCTGATAAAGCGGTTTATGTGTCGGGAGAAGAAGTAGACTACTTAAAATTTATCGGCCGAACTGACCAACTAGAAGACAAAGATTTTGAAGGCGCGCTTGTTATAGCGGTAGATACGGGTAATAAAGAACGCATATCTGATCAACGTTTTAATCAAGGAGATTTCTTAATCAAAATGGACCATCATATTAACGTTAGTCCTTACGGTGATATTGAATATGTTGATACAACAAGACCATCTGCAACCATGATTATTATGGATTTATACTTATTATTTGAAGATGAATACACAATGTCTAAAGCAGGTGCAACTGCCTTATACACAGGGACCTTAACTGATACAGGGAGATTTAAATATCCCGGAGTAGACGGAGATACGTTTAGAAGTGTTGCAAAGTTATACGATATTGGACTCGATACAAAACCTATATACGCTATTTTAGATACAAAAAGCGAAAATTTAGTTAGATTTAAAGGTTATGTATTATTGAATTATAAGAAAACTGACAATGGCGTTGCATATATTGAAATCACACAAGATTTAATGGCTGAATACGGTGTTGATGATACAGAAGCATCAAGCTTAGTTAATGAATTAGGTGTATTTGAAGATTGCCCAATCTGGGTATTACTTGCAGAATACGAGGAAAAAATTGTACGAGCAAGAATACGGAGCAAGGGTCCTGTTATAAACGAGATTGCTGGAGAATTTAATGGTGGAGGACACGCGTTAGCAAGTGGTGCTAATTTAGGAACATGGGAACGTGCCGAAGCGTTACTTGAAGCTCTAGATAAAGAAGCAAAGCGATATAAAGAAACGGCTAGATAGTCGTTTCTTTTTTAATTGTTAATTTTTTGTTAACTTCTATTAATTTTTGATGTTTTCTATTAAAATAGGTGTGGTAATGACTATAATAGGAGCTGATCATATGATCTTAGCATCGACTGTCAATTGGACAGAGACTATCTTTTTTATTATAGGTGGGTTGGGTATTTTCTTATATGGTATTCATATGATGGGTGAATCACTCAAACTACTTGCAGGAAACAAACTCAAAGTGATGATTGAAAAAACAACAAACACCCCATTAAAAGGTATTTTTGTAGGAATTTTGATTACAGGATTTTTACAGTCTAGTTCAGGAACAACCGCATTAACGGTTGGTCTCGTTCGCGCTGGTTTAATGACACTTCCACAAGCTGTTGGTATTATCTTGGGTGCGAATATTGGTACAACGATTACTAGTTTCTTAATTGGGCTTGAAATCAAAGCGTATGCTTTACCAATTATGGGAGTCGGAAGTTTACTTGTCTTTTTTATGAAATCAAAGAAACCGAAACGTTTAGGTGGTGCACTTTTAGGCTTCGGGATGATCTTTTATGGATTAGACCTTATGGGTGGAGCACTTAAAGTTTTCGTGGGATTTCCAGAGTTTACACAAGCACTTGCAAGCGTCGAAGATACTCCAATATTAGGGGTCTTAGTGGGAACGGTACTTACTACATTAGTTCAATCAAGTAGTGCCACAGTTGGGATACTACAAGAGTTATATACAACGGGTGCAGTACCACTGATTGGTGCTATAGCAATTGTACTAGGTAGCAATATTGGGACAACGATTACTGCCGTGCTCGCAGCTATCGGAGGAAGCGTTGCAGCAAAAAGAACCGCAGCGGCGCATGTTATTTTTAACGTTTTAGGAACCATGTTATTTTTGATCCTAATCTATCCTTACTTTTTACTTATTAATTATCTTCAAAACGTATTTTATGGCGGAGAAACCGTTGCGATGACCTTAAGTTTTGCGCATATTATTTTTAATGTAGTTAATACGTTCATTATGTTTTGGTTTATAAAACAACTCGTGGCTATAACGAAAAAATTAATACCAGGTGCTGACGTTATGGATGAATTAACTGTAGGAAGTTTAGAAGAAAAATTAATCAATGAATCGCCAGCACTTGCATTAGAGAACGCAAAAAATGTTATCTTAAATATGGGAAATATTGTCAAAAGAATGTATATTGATAGTACAAATTATTCATTTGATAATGACAAGAAACTATTAGAAACCGGGAGACAATTAGAAGAAATAGTAGATACATTTGATCAAAAGGTACATGATTATTTGGTCAAAGTATCGTTAACAGATTTAGATACGAATCAAGCACAAACACAAGCTAGATACATTGATGTGATTCGTGATTTAGAACGCATTGCGGATCATTGTCAAAATCTTTATGATTTCTTTGAGTACCGTCATGAAAATAAAAAAATATTATCACCTGATGCTAAGAAAGATGTCGTGAACGTATATAATATTGTTAAAGAAACATTACTATTAACATTAGAGGCATTTGAAAACTATGATAAAATTCGCGCTGAGCAGGTTTTAGAGTATGAAGACATGATTGATAGCTTAGTTAGAAAATATCGTAAGAAACACGTTATGCGCATGAATGAGGAGAATACATTAGGTGATGATGAACTATTTGTCGATATATTATCCAATATAGAACGCATCGGTGATCATTGCACCAATATAGTTGTTAATATTTTACATGATAATTATTATCATGATATAGAGACAGAATCACAACCAAATGCAGTATAAGGAGGCAATTATGGCTAAAATTCTAATTATCGAAGATGAAGTCAGTATTGTAAAAATGTTGACGTATGACTTAAAACAGTTGGGATACGAGGTTGATAGTGCTTTAGATGGACGAGTAGGATTACACAAAGCACTGAAAGAAAATTATGACATCATTTTGCTTGATGTTATGTTACCTTCAATGAATGGTATGGAAGTATGCAAACAACTTCGGACAAGCAATCATCAAGCGTACGTTATTATGCTTACAGCTATGGATGATGAGATGCATACTATCGAAGGTTTTGATGTTGGCGCCGATGATTATGTTAAGAAGCCATTTTCGCCAAGAGAGTTGACCGCAAGAATTAAAGCGGGGTTAAGAAGACAAAATAAAAAAGAAGACGTTCAGACGATTATTTTTAAAGACATTACACTAGACACCAGTAGTTACGATGTATATAAACAAGGAACAAAAGTATCACTTACACTTAAAGAGTTTGAACTTTTAGAATATTTGATTAGACACAAAGGAAAAGCACTATCAAGAGAACAACTACTTACCAAATTATGGGGGTATAGTTATGATGGCGATACGCGTGTTGTCGATGTCCATATATTTAAGTTAAGAGATAAAATAGACCCGGATCAAGTGTACATTAAAACCGTAAGAGGTATCGGATACAAATGTATTGATTAATGCAAGCCCCAAGCTAAGCTTGGGGCTTTTTTAATGTCTTGATTACAATCGTTAACAGAACATTAACATAATTGATATGTAGATTTCATAGTGTGTTGGTATACTACGTGTGAAATTAAAATTTAGGAGGCAATGAAATGAAAAAATTAGCAATATCATTAAGTGTAATTATGGCAATGTTTATTTTGACTGCGTGTGGAAATGCTGATGGATTTGATGAAACAAGTACAATTTCTGTTTATACACGCGATACATCTTCTGGAACACGTGATGGGTTTATGAAAGGGATCGGATTTGGTGATGCTGCTGGGGACGATAGTATATTAGTAGAAGGATTCGCAACAAGAGATAATAATGGAATTATGGAAGCGATGACCGTTGACGAATATGGTATCGGATTCGTTTCATTATCAAGTGTTAACGATACGATTAAACCTGTTAATTTCAATGGTGTTGAGCCAACGATTGACAATGTAGTAAATAATACATACGATTTAAAACGTCCGTTTAACTATATGTTACGTGCTGAAGATGATTTTGAAAGCGATGAGATTAAAGACATCGCGCATGCATTTATCGCGTTCTTACATTCAACAGATGGTGCTGATATCATTGCAAACGAAGGTGCAATTCCACTAGATTCAAGCTATACATGGGATAGCGTAAAAGATGATTATCCAGTTTGTGAAGCAGATAATAGTGCCTTAACATTAAAATTTGGTGGATCTGATTCAATTCAAAATATTGCTGAAGCATTGAGCGCAGAATTCTCACCACGCTGTGGAAATGTTGTAACTGAAAATGATCATACTGGTAGTTCAGATGGATATAAACGAACTCAAGGTGAAGAAAAAGATGGTGTAAATGCGAAACACATTGGCTACGCTTCAAGGCCATTTAGAGGAGAAGAAATTGAAGTTAATGAAGATTCATACGGACAACTTGCATGGGATGCAATTGTAGTTATCATTCACAATGATAACCCTGTTGACGCATTAACAGCTGAACAAGTTACCAAAATATATAATGGAGAATTTACAACCTGGGAAGACATTATTGAATAACAACTAACTTAAATAATAAAAAGCCCATTATTGGGCTTTTTGACTAGGAGGCAGAAAATGAAATCAAAAGAACATGTATTAAGTAGGCAAGACCAAGTGATGTCAAAAGGGCTATTTATTGTTGCGCTCTTAAGTGCCTCATTCATAATCATGATTGCCATTTTTATAACTATTAGAGGGATTATGCCTTTTATTACAGATAATGATGGACTTGGGACTGTGTCACTTATTAATTTTTTAACTGACATGACGTGGCTTGATGGACCAACCTTTGTTTCTACAGCCTATGGGGCTGGATTTTTAATTATAAACACATTGTATGTTGTTTTTTTATCGTTGTTATTATCGTTTCCTATTGGTGTATTAACGGCTTTGTTTATAGCGAAAATAGCCCCTAAAAGATTAGCAGCTACTATGCGTACGATTGTTGAACTCATGGCTGCGATTCCATCTATTGTTTATGGTTTAGTTGGGGCGGGTGTTATGTTGCCAATCATTTATAATGTTGCGACTAATTTAGGATTTCATTCTGTTGGTGGAAGTAGCACATTAGCAACGGTAATTGTTTTAGCTTTCATGAGTATTCCAACAATAACAGCAGTCAGCGAAGTTTCTATTAGGAGTGTTGATAAGAGTATTGAACATGCGAGTTTAGCTTTAGGCGCATCGCATATTCAAACACAGTTTAAAGTTGTTCTGATTGCTGCAAAATCAGGCATATTTGCGAGTGCTATTTTGGCTGTTGGTCGTGCGTTAGGCGAAGCAACTGCCGTTAGTCTTGTCGCAGGAAATGCCCGGAGTGGGCCTACATTTGGGCTATTTGATATAACTAGTACAATCACATCTACCATGTTACAAGGGTTAAAAGAAACTACAGGGATTGACTACGATATTCGTTTTTCTTTAGGAATATTGCTTATGGTCGTTATCGTAATTACAAATCTCACATTAAATTTTGTTAAGAGAAAGGTGGGATCTGTTCATGCGTCATAGAAAACGAATAAAAGATTATATATTACAAGCAATTACATATATCGGTGCAATCCTATCAACTGTCTTCTTAGTTATCACATTTGTATTTATAATATCAAATGGAGCATCAAGAATTAATATAGGATTACTTACCGGTGATTATCATCCTATTGTTTATACAGCAACATTAGCTAATGTTGAGTCGTGTAATGATTGTAGTTACACTGGAAATGATTACTATTCTGATACATATGGTATTGCTCTTAGAGATGATAAAGATAATGCGGGAAATGGCGTTATTTGGGTTTCTTACGTTGATGATAATAGTCCATTTAAAGACTTAATAAGTAGTACTGGTGATGTTATATCAATGGAAGAAGACCAAATTATATCACGTATTTCTTACAACGATAGCGCATCATCCCTAACACGTTCTGGCGCATCATCAATGATTAATGATTTAGAGTCTGGCTATAGTATCCGGGAAATGACATTTGCGACAAGCGGTGGTGGTATTAGAGGGTCATTGATTACAACGTTCTATCTTATTGGATTATCATTACTGTTTGCAATGCCACTTGGCATCTTAAGCGCTGTTTATTTAAATGAGATTGCGCCTAAGAACCGTGTCACAAATCTATTAAGGACATTTATTGAAACATTAACAGGCGTGCCTTCAATTATATACGGATTACTGGGAATTACTGTCTTTGTGCCGTTAACAGTTTATTTAAACTTGAGTAAAGGACAGAATTTGATTGCTGGGGGATTAACACTTGCGGTTATTTTATTGCCTGTTGTTATAAGAACAACTGAAGAATCATTGAAGTCCATTCCCAATGATTACCGTAAAGCATCATTAGCGCTTGGCGCTAATTATTCACAGACGGTAAGAAAAGTTGTTTTACCAAATGCATTACCAGGCATATTGACTGCAACTTTTTTAGCAATTGGCCGTGTCATTGGTGAATCTGCTGCACTAATTTTTGTTTTAGGAACAGCTGTAAAAGATCGTGTTGTTATTACAGAGAGTTCATCTACACTTGCCGTTCATATATGGTCATTAATGACAGATGAACCAGCAAATATAGAACTTGCAAGTAGTATTGCACTCATTATTTTGCTTATGGTATTTGTCTTAAATGTTGGGGTTAAATTACTATCAATGAAATTAAATAAGAAGGTGTAAATATGGAAAAAAATATTGTGTTTGAAGTTAAAGGATTATCTGTGTTTTATAATCAAGATGAAGCATTACGTCATATTGATTTAGACATTTATAAGAATAAGATTACCGCGCTTATAGGTCCATCTGGATGTGGAAAAAGCACATTCTTGAGATGTTTAAATAGAATGAATGACTTAATACCTGAAGCTCGAATTGAAGGCGACGTAGTGCTTGACTCATGTGATTGTTATGCTAATAAAACAGATGTTATTGGCTTACGAAAAAAAGTAGGCATGGTATTTCAAAAACCAAACCCATTTCCAATGAGTATCTTTGATAACGTTGCTTATGGACCACGGTGTCAAGGGGTTAAAAATAAAGAAGAACTGAAAGGAATCGTTGATAAAGCATTAAAACAAGCTGCGCTTTACGAAGAAGTTTCCGATCGACTTGATACTTCGGCACTATCTTTAAGTGGTGGTCAACAACAACGTTTATGCATCGCAAGAGCGCTTGCAATGGCACCGGAGGTCATCTTGATGGATGAACCAACAAGTGCACTCGATCCAATTGCTACACTAAAAATCGAAAGTTTAATCGAGGATTTGAAGAAAACTTATAGTATAATTATTGTGACACACTCAATGCAACAAGCTGCTCGTATATCAGATTATACTGCGTTCTTCTATATGGGCGAGTTAATTGAGTACGGAGAAACTAATCAGATATTCTCTGTACCTAAACACAAGCAAACAGAAGACTATATCACAGGAAGGTTTGGATAATATGAGTTCACTAAGAAAATCCTTTGAACATTCAATTGAACAAAATAAATCGATGATGATTACGATGTTCGATCATGTGTATGCGTACTACAATAAAATGTTTGCCTTACTAGAGAGCAACGATTATGATGATGCTAAGGCATTAGTTGCAGAAGACTTTGAGATTAACGAGCAAGAACGTTCGATAAACGAACACAGCTTTATCGTCATTTTAAAACAAGCACCTGTTGCTAGTGATTTACGAAAATTAATGACCAGTGTTAAAATTGCGAACGATTTAGAGCGAATTGCAGATTATGCATCTAATGTTGGCATTTACATTATGAAAACCAAACATGAAAATGATACATATAGAAAATTGCTACTAGGGTATAAAGATGCACTACTTGGAATGTTGTTACGAATAAAGGATGCTTATGTATCAGAAGATGTAAAAATAGCTGTAGACGTATGTGAACTCGATAGTCAAATCGATGTTTTATATAAGAATCATATTAAAGCCTTTATTTTAACTGCAAAGAGAGAAACCAATTTTGAAGCAGAAGAAGCAAGTAGAGCATTACTAGTCATTAAGCAATTAGAACGTGCTGGCGATCATATAACAAATATTGCAGAACATATCATTTTCCTTCATACAGGTAAACACGTATCATTAAATTAATAGCTTTGTTATAATAATACCGAGGAATGATAATATGGAAGAGCAAAAACTAACAATTATTTCGATAATTTTATTTAGTGTAAGTTTATTTTTAACGCTATATATACAAGACCCTTTTCTAACAGGGTTTGTTTGGCTTGTAGTACTCGTTTATCATATTATTACTTTTTATTCTTTTAGAGTTACGATAGACAAAATGAATAAAACAAAAGTAAAACGGCTTCAGTATGAGCTTGATCAAATGAAACAAGCATCGAACGAAGTTGAGTCACAATTAACTTCCTTGGCTAAAATTATTGATAGCGGCATCATTTTAATTGATGAATATGACATCATTAAACAAGCAAATTCGCAATTTTTAAAAGCTTTTGATGTACATGATATAGAAGGCAAGTCTTATGAGGTATTAAAGCCGATCAACACATTGTATAAGATGATTAACAAAGCCTATTTAAAAGAAGAAAAAACCCGCCAACAAATGATTTATGATGATATTTATTATGATGTTAATATTACCCCCGTATTTGAAAATGATTTTTTTCGTGGGTGTCTAATTGTGGTGCATGATGTGACACAACTTAGAAATGCAGAGACCTTTCAAAAACAATTTACTGCCGATGTTAGTCATGAACTAAAAACACCGCTGAGTGCTATAAAAGGAATATCCGAAATCATTATGAATAATCAGTCTATGGAAAAAGATGAGCGTGAAGATTTCATTAAAACCATCTACCTTGAATCGACGAGATTGGAAACAATATTAAATGATTTATTAATTATTTCTAAGATGGACCGCCTCGATTATGAGTTGACTTTAGAAGAAACGTCAATCGATGATATCATCAATGATGTAGTTAAACTCTTAACCCCAATGGCTAAAGATAAGGGGTTAACCTTAACGAAAAACATTGAACATTCGACGTTATATATGGACGCTATAAAAATGCGACAAGTTATCATGAACTTGATTAAGAATGCTATTGCATATACAGATGAAGGATCTGTACATGTTTCTGGAAATATTAACGACTCAATGTATGAAATTAAAGTGAGTGATACGGGTATTGGGATACCTGAAGAAGAACATGAAAAAGTATTTAAACGATTTTACCGAGTCGATGAAGCAAGAAGCCGGGCATCTGGAGGCAGTGGACTTGGATTGAGCATCATTAAGAATGTTGTTAAAAAGCATCATGGAACATTATCTTTAGATTCAAAAGTAGATGTTGGTTCAACATTTACGGTAAACCTTCCAATTCATCAAGAATTACATTGATTTTACTTGCAAGATAAGATAACATATTATATAATACTAACGCACTCAAAAATTGTAATGTTTTAGGTGATTTTTTGGCTAAAGTTGATGTGAAATTTTCCCTTAAGCAAGATGACCTGTCACAATCCTTTCAAGCAAAAGGAATATTGAAGGATAATTGCCTTACATTTTATGACGATAATAAGACATACCATAAGATTGTGATGAACGGGAATACTATTCGTTATGAAAAACATGGAGAAACTGAGATTGATTTTTCTTTCGAACTAGGAAAAATCCATCAAGGATTATATAAAATCCAAGGACTTACTTTGACTTTTGACATTAAAACAAAGACATTGCTAAAAACAGCGCATAGTGTTACTGTTGTCTATGACTTATTACAAGAGAATGAACGTATTAATACTGTGCACTTTACCATAGAATTTTGATGATTGAAGGAGGGTTATAAATGATTGATATAAAAGAAAGAAGCTTAGTAGAACTAGCTGAAAGCATATTAAAAGATACGCGTGAACCAGTAGACTTATATGAGTTGTTTGATCTCGTATTAAATAAAAAAGGCGTAAGCTCATCCGTAGATAGCGATGTTTTAAATAAATTTTATTCTGACATAACAACCAGCGCAAAATTTATTTACATGGGAAACAATACATGGGATTTAAAGCGTCATCAAAAAATTGAATTATGGGAAAAAGATGGATCACATTATCATGAGTATAAAGAAGTTGAAGATCTAGACATGGAAGCGCGTTTAGAAAAACAAGCAGAAGAAGAAAAAGCGCATCAAGAGATGCTAGAACGACGCAAACAAGAAACCATTGAACGTGAAGCACGCTTACAAAAAGAAGCGGAAGAACAATTAGAAACTGACGATACAGAACCCCAAGTAGAAGTTACAGAAGATCTTGTAGAAGATTCAATTATATTTGATGAAATAGAAGAAGACGATACAAAAACAGAAGAAACTGCTGGACCTAGTACTGAAAAAGATGAGACCGACACAGAATACACTGAAGAAGATGAAGAAGAGTATAACAAGTATATGGATATGTACGAGGATGAGTACGATAAATAAAAAGTCGTTGCATTCTAAGGAATATTTGTTATAATTTTAGTGGGCTCTCAAAAATAGAAGTTCTCCTTGTTGGAGGACTTTTTTTATATTATAGGAGGCGATGACGATGAAACAAACAAAATTTATATTTGTCACGGGAGGTGTAGTTTCAAGCTTAGGAAAAGGGATAACTGCATCTTCTTTAGGACGGTTATTAAAAAACCGAGGATTGACCGTTTTTATGCAAAAATTTGATCCGTATATAAATGTAGATCCAGGAACCATGTCACCATATCAACACGGTGAAGTTTTTGTTACAGGTGATGGAGCAGAAACCGATTTGGATTTAGGACATTATGAACGGTTCATTGATGAGAATTTAACGAAACACTCTAATATAACCACAGGTCGTGTATATAAAAACGTTATTGAAAAAGAACGTCGTGGAGATTATCTAGGGGCAACAATACAAGTTATCCCACATATTACCGATGAGATAAAAGCCACACTAATTGCTTTGCAAGAGGAAACCGATGCGGATGTAGTAATTACTGAAGTTGGTGGAACGGTTGGTGATATTGAATCTTTACCATTTTTAGAAGCCATTAGACAATGCCGGCGGGATTTTGGGTATCATAATACACTTTATGTTCACAACACCCTTGTTCCTTATCTCCCAGCAGCAAAAGAACTGAAAACAAAACCAACACAACATAGTGTTAAAGAATTGCGTAGTTTAGGGATTACTCCGGATATTATTGTATTGAGAACTTCTCATGATATCACCAATGAAATGCGGGAAAAAATCGCTCTATTTTGTGATGTGAAAAAAGAAGCTGTTGTTGAAGCAAAAGATATGGATGTTTTGTATGAAATTGCCTTAAAATTGCAGGAACAAAATGTAGATGATTTGGTATGTGAACATTTAGGATTACCGCAAGTAGATTCCGATATGTCTAATTGGGAAACATTAGTTCATGATATTAAACATTTAGATTATGATGTAAATATCGCAATTGTAGGAAAATATGTTAGTTTACACGATGCCTACCTTTCTGTTGTTGAAGCATTAAACCATGCTGGGTACGCACACAATGCACAAATAAATATAAAATGGATTAGTGCATCTGAGCTTAGTGAAGGCGATTTATCTACCTATTTTAATGATGTTGACGGTATCTTGGTACCAGGTGGGTTTGGAAAACGCGCAACTGATGGAAAAATAAAAGCCATTACCTATGCAAGAGAAAATAATATTCCATTTTTAGGCCTATGTTATGGTATGCAACTGGCGACTATTGAGTTTGCTCGCAATGTTATCGGTTTAAATGGGGCATCGAGCGAGGAAATTGATAAAGAAACAACCTATCCTGTTATCCATTATCTAAAAGGTCAGTCTGATGATACTGATAAAGGTGGTACATTGAGATTAGGAAATTATGAGTGCAAAATTAAGCAAGATACCAAAACTTTTGATGCGTATCAAAAAGAGTTTATAATCGAGCGTCATCGTCACCGATATGAGTTTAATAATATATATAGAGAGATGTTTGAAAAGCATGGCATGTTGCTTACAGGAATTAATCCCGAACAAGATTTAGTTGAGATTATTGAATTAAAAAATCATCCCTTTTTCATAGCGACACAATTTCATCCAGAATTTTTATCTAGACCACAAAGGGCACACCCGCTCTTTAAGGCTTTTGTCGGAACAACTTTAGAGGAAAAGTAAAGAAAAATAAAAAAGTTAGGTTAGTACTAACTAATAAGTTTATTCTATGTTATAATAATGTCTAGATATGCATTTAAGGAGGATATTTATGTTAAAAAAAGAGTTTATTGAGCAAGTTATTAATACTGCGCTTGATAGCAGTGCTGACTTTGCTGAAGTCTTTATCGAAGATAAGATGCAAACATCTATTATGATGCAAAGTAACACTGTTGAACAAGCTGTTAACACCAAAACATACGGTGTCGGTATTCGTATTGCTCGTGGATATCATAGTGTTTATGGATATACTAATAGCAAAAACGATGATGATATCTTAACGCTTGCAAAAGATTTATCAAAATCATTTGCTGGTGAGCGTGTTAAAGAGAAAGTTGTTTTAGGTGAGTTAAAACAAGGTACGCAACACACAATTTCTCGTATGCCAGATACTGTAGATATGAAAGAAAAAGTAGCGATTGTAAAACGTGCAAACGCAGCGGCAAGAGAATACAGTGAGGAAATTAAGCAAGTATCAATTAGTTTTGTTGATTATGTGCAAAATGTGTGGATAGCAAGTAGTGAGGACATTTATGTTCATGACGAACGTGTTAGAACACGTTTAGGAATTCATAGTGTTGCTAGTGATGGTAAAGAAATGCAGAGCGGATTTAATGGACCTGGGGCTCATTACGGATTTGAATTTTTCGACACATTTAGCGTAGAAGAAGCTGCAAAAGAAGCATCACGTATCGCTGTGACAATGTTACATGCTGAAGAATGCCCAAGTGGTAATATGCCTGTTGTTATTGATAATGGCTTTGGTGGTGTTATTTTTCACGAGGCTTGTGGCCATAGTTTAGAAGCGACATCTGTTGCTAAAAATGCTAGTGTTTTTAGTGGCAAAAAAGGCGAAGAAATTGCTAACCCTATTGTTACTGCGATAGATGATGGTACGATTGAAAATGCATGGGGAAGTGCAAACTTTGATGACGAAGGACGTGAACAAAAACGTCGCGTTCTTATCAAGGATGGTAAACTTACTAGCTATATGATTGATCATCTAAATGGTCTTAGAATGAATGAAAAATCTACTGGATCAGGCCGCCGTGAATCTTACCGGTACGCACCGACTTCTCGGATGAGTAACACATATATTGATAATGGCGATTCTACATTCGATGACATTATTCAAGCAACTGAATATGGATTATATGCGAAGAAAATGGGTGGTGGATCTGTAAATCCATCGACAGGTGATTTTAACTTTGCAGTTATGGAAGGGTATATGATTCGTGATGGAAAAATTGCTGAACCAGTAAAAGGTGCTACGCTCATTGGAACAGGGAAAAATGCACTTAAGAAAATCGATATGGTCGGTAATAATTTACTACGTGCTCAAGGTATGTGCGGTAGTGCCTCAGGAAGCATACCTACAGATGTCGGTCAACCAACATTGCGTATTTCAAGTATTACTGTTGGTGGAAGAAAGGAGTCTAACTAATGAATTTCGATCAATTATTTGACAAAGCAAAAGCTAGTGGACTTGATAGTGTTCAAGTATTTTTAGAAGCGTCAAAACAGTTAGATTTAGAGGTATTTAAAGGTGAGTTAGAGAAACATCAAATGGCTGATTCACGCACTTTAACAATTACTGGTATATATAACGGTAAAATGGGACGTTATAAAACTGAAGTTATTAATCTAAATAATGTTGACGAATGGGTAAATGAGCTTATTAAAAGCGCATCATTAATTGAGTCAAAAGATGAAGTTTTTATATATGAAGGTAGCGATACATATGAAGAACTCGATGGATTGTTTCAAGAATCTTTAGAAACAACAGATGTTAAAGATAAACTAAAAATGGTTTTTGATTTAGAAGAAAAACTAAAAGCACGTGATGAAAGAATTGATATTAGTGAAGCATTCTATGGCCAAGTTCGTAAGCATGTTTTGCTGCAAAATTCAAAAGGCTTAAAACTAGAAAAAGATGTAAATAATGCAGTTTTAGGGGCACATGTTGTCGCTAGAGAAAATGATGATTCTCGATCAGCTTTTGATTATGTACAGTCTAATGAACTTGGTGATTTTGATTTAGAAGAAATCGCAAGAAAAACGGTTGACAAAGCTATTTCTCAGTTAGGTTCTGCGCCGATTCCTTCTGGCAAATACGAAATTATTCTTGAGAATAGTGCAAGTGCATCATTACTTGCTGCACATGTATCAATGTTTAGCGGTGAAAGTGTGCAAAAAGGAATGTCAAAACTCATTAATAAAGTTGGAGAAAAGATTGCAAACGAGTTAATTACAATCGTTGACAATCCGTTCAAACCAAAAAGTCCAAAAAGTGGCTCATTTGATGACGAAGGCGTCCGGACAGATTTCAAAGAAATGGTGTCTAATGGAAAATTAACAGGCTACTTACACAACTTGAAGACTGCAAAAAAAGCCGATACTAAATCAACTGGAAACGGCTTTAGAGGTGGAGTTTCGCCAACGAATTTCTATATTCAAGCTGGTTCATCTAAATATGATGATCTCGTTAAAGATATGGAAAAAGGACTTATCATTACAGATTTACAAGGTACCCATTCTGGAACCAACCCAATTAGTGCAGACTTTAGTTTACAAGCAAATGGATATTATGTAGAAAACGGTAAAATTACTAAACCTGTTGCGTTGATAACTGTTGCTGGGAACTATCTAAGTCTTTTACAAGATGTGGATGCCGTTTGTGATGATCTGAAAATGGGATTTAGTTTCATTGGAAGTCCATCACTCAAAATCAAATCGTTAATGGTTTCTGGAGAGTAAATATTTATAAGCGCGACTACCGTCGCGCTTTTTAATTGAAAACGTTAACTTGCGAAGAGTAAGGCTCTTTGGTTTACATTACAAAGTGTCTGGAGTATAATAAACATGGTTATAAATATACTAAGGAGGTCATTTATATGAAACTTGTTTCAGCGAAAGAAATGCTTGAAACTGCACGTAAAGAAGGATATGGTGTAGGGCAATTTAACATCAACAATTTAGAATGGACAAAAGCTATTTTGAATGCTGCGGAGGAAAAAAAATCACCAGTTATTTTAGGGGTATCTGAAGGTGCCGCAAAATACATGACAGGATTTAAAACTGTGGTTAATATGGTTGAAGGTATGATGGAAACATTAAATATTACTGTACCAGTTGCACTACATTTAGATCACGGATCATATGAGGGCGCAAAAGAATGCATTGAAGTGGGATTTACAAGTGTTATGTTTGATGGCTCACATTATGATATTGAAGAGAATGTTCAAAAAACGAAAGATATCGTAGAACTTGCAAAATCCAAAGGCATTAGTGTGGAAGCAGAAGTGGGGTCTATTGGTGGTGAAGAAGATGGTGTTACAGGAGCAGGTGAAGTGGCCGATCCAAATGAATGCCGTCGAATTGCTGATTTAGGCATTACAATGTTAGCTGCAGGTATCGGAAATATTCATGGACAATATCCAGAAAACTGGAAAGGTCTTGACATGGACATATTGAAAGAAATTGGTGAAACTACAAATAATATTCCACTTGTGTTACATGGTGGAACAGGAATACCAGATGATATGGTAGAAGAAGCAATAGGATATGGCGTATCTAAAATTAATGTAAATACAGAGTGCCAATTAGTATTTGCGGAAGCGACTAGAGAATACATCCTTGCTGGAAAAGACTTGCAAGGCAAAGGCTTTGATCCAAGAAAAATGCTTAATCCTGGATATCAAGCAATTATTAAAGTGGTCAAAGAGAAAATGGATTTATTTGGGTCAACGAATAGAGCCTAAAGGACGTGTTAGCATGGAACATTTCGACTTCATATTAAAAGACTTCGTGAATTGGAAATTAGATAATGTTGAAGTACTAGAACAGTTCAAACATCATGGATCATTTATCTATGATCGTTTAGAACCTGTTTATAGTGTGCTTAATTATATTTATGATGAGGTCGTCGAATCAAATAATATTAATGAAGAGTATGAAACTATCTTTCAAGTGGGTTTAAATTATCTTCATGCACAATTTGAAGTGATTCGCATTTACTATGAAAAACTTTTTAATTCTGATTGCGAACGTTTCGAGTCATATACACCACTTGTCGGTTACTTATTATTTATTTCAGACCTTCGAGCTGATTTAGAAGAAATTGAAGATGAGATAGATTTTAGTGAATTAAATGAAGTAGAAACATTACTCGAAAATATGATTGCTGAACAACGCGATGAGTTTGAATATGCAGCAAATCGCTTAAATCAAGCAACACATAACATTGTTAAAAATTTAGATTTTCATTATGTTGGAATTGTTGATATTTTTACTGAAATTGCAGAAACATTAGGTATCAATACAATAGAAGAAGAAACGTTTGTTATTGGAAAAGACATATAAGTACGAGGGGTATATATGGGTGTCATTAGTGATATAAAAACAATTAAGAAAAAAGATCCTGCTGCAAGACATTGGTTAGAAATTCTTTTAACATCTAATGGCATGCATGCAATATGGCTT
Organism: uncultured Candidatus Izemoplasmatales bacterium; assembly: GCA_964643385.1. GTDB lineage: Bacteria > Bacillota_I > Bacilli_A > Izemoplasmatales > Izemoplasmataceae > SLQR01. Next base: position 14,496 of record CAZXSS010000009.1, on the reverse strand, counting down.
TACCGAGTTGCTCATCTGTTTTGGAGAGTAAGACTAAAACTAATAGCACGCATTATAAGTAGTTTAACCCGGTTTTTAACAGGCGTAGAAATTCATCCTGGAGCAAAACTTGGAAAAAATGTTGTTATTGATCACGGAACCGGTGTTGTCATAGGAGAAACAGCCCAAATTGCTGATAATGTTTTGATTTATCACGGGGTTACCTTAGGTGGTACAGGTAATGAATCTGGTATTAAACGTCACCCTACTATATGTGTAGGTGCAATGATTGCGGCAGGTGCTAAGATACTTGGTGATATCAAAGTTGGTGCATTTTCTAAAGTTGGTGCTAATGCGGTTGTTTTGAGAGATGTTCCTGATTATTCAACAGCCGTTGGAATACCTGCACGAATTATTCCTAACGAGCATAGTTCGAATATTGTTTGTTCATTAGCTATGAAAGATAGAAAAAAAGAAGACTAAATTTAATTAGTCTTCTTTTTCATTAAAAAGGTCTGTAGATAAATAACGTTCGGCGTTACTAGGTGAAACAGTCAGGAATATTTTTTTATCTTTATGGGTTTTAGCTAGTTTTAATGTTGCTGCGACATTGGCACCTGTAGATATACCAACAAACAATCCTTCATGCATTGCAAGTTTGCGAGCCATGTCAAATGCTTCTTCATCTGTCACAGTGATAATATCGTCAATGATTGTCTCATTAACAACTTTTGGAATGAATCCAGCACCAATACCTTGGATTTTATGCGGACCAGGTTCTTTTCCCGACAATACAGCAGAAGTTTCTGGTTCAACAGCAACTATTTTGATGTTCTTATAGTGCGGTTTAAGGATGGTTCCACACCCTGTTATGGTTCCGCCTGTACCGACACCGGCAATAAAATAATCAAGTTGCTTAAAATCATTCATTATTTCTACTGCTGTCGTTTTTTCGTGTGCTTTTGGGTTATCTGGATTATTAAATTGCATTGGCAAGAAATATCCGTGTTTATTAGCAAGGTTTTGGGCGATATTAATCGATTCTTTCATCCCTTTTTCTTTTTCGGTAAGTATAAGGTGTGCACCATAGCCTTTTAAGATTTTACGACGTTCGATACTAACGCTATTAGGCATGGTAATAATCAATTTGTATCCTTTTGCGGCTGCAATCATAGCAAGACCAATACCAGTGTTACCACTAGTTGGTTCGACAATAGTATCACCAGGTTTAAGGACCCCTTTTTTTTCAGCTTCCTCAATCATATTTAGAGCAATACGATCTTTTACACTGCCTCCAGGGTTAAACCATTCGATTTTAAGATAGATTTCTGATGCGATGTCTTTGGTAATGTTGCAAAGTTTTACTGTGGGGGTATTTCCTATTGTTTCATAGATAGAATTATATAACATTAATATCACTTTCCTTTAAGTGGAATAAAAAAATGGCTAATGCCATTTTTTTAATTACGATTTCGCATATGTGGGAATAAAATGACATCACGAATAGATGGTGAGTTAGTGAGTAGCATAACTAATCGGTCAATGCCAAAGCCGATACCGCCTGTTGGTGGCATACCATACTCTAGAGCTTCAATATAATCGGTATCCATTTCGTTGGCTTCAACGTTTCCTAAGTCTTTTTCTTTCATTTGTGCTTCGAAACGCTCTTTTTGGTCGATAGGGTTGTTTAATTCGCTAAATGCGTTTCCATATTCGCGTCCGTTTATAAATATCTCAAAACGGTCTGTAAAACGTGGATCATTATCGTTTTTCTTTGCGAGAGGACTAATCTCTACAGGATGTCCATAAATAAATGTTGGTTGAATAATTTTATCTTCCACAAACGCTTCAAAAAGCAAGTTGAGTATGTGTCCAACACCCGTAAAATGAAGCGGGACTTCTAATCCTTTTTCTGCTGCGAAAGCTTTTGCTTTTTCATAGTTCATTGATGGATCTTTAAAGTCTATTCCGACATGTTCTTTAACAGCGTCAGCCATATGAATACGCGGCCATCCTTTAGTTAAATCAATAACAGTGTCGTCATACTTAACTTTGGTAGTTCCTATAACATCATTAGCAGCTGTACTGAAAAGATCTTCAGTTAAATCCATCATTGTGGTCATATCACCGTAAGCTTCATAGAGTTCTAACATCGTGAACTCAGGATTATGTTTCGTACTTATGCCTTCGTTTCTAAAATTTCTTCCTAGTTCAAACACACCTTCAAATCCACCGACGATAAGTCTTTTCAAATACAGTTCTGGAGCAACTCGTAAGTAAAACGGCATGTCTAATGTATTATGATGGGTTTTGAATGGTCTTGCAGAAGCACCACCAAGAGAAGGATGTAGTATTGGTGTTTCCACTTCTAAGTACCCTCTATCGGTCAGTTGATTTCTCAATGATTGAACAACTTTAGAACGAATAATAAACGTTTGGCGTGACTCATTGTTGGTGATTAAATCTAGATATCGGCGACGGTAACGTTCTTCAATATCTTTTAACCCATGATATTTTTCTGGCAAAGGGCGTAATGATTTTACAAGATGCGTATAATTGGAAATTTTTATCGATAACTCACCAGTACGTGTTTTCATAATGGTTCCTGTGATACCGATAATATCACCTAAATCAGTTTTGTTCCATAAATCAAATTCAACATCAGTTAATTGGTCTTGCCGAACGTAAATTTGTACCTGACCATATTGATCCATGATATGCGCAAATCCGGCTTTTCCTTTGCCTCGTTTTGTCATAATACGACCAGCAAGTGTCACTTTTGGAGTATCCATATCAGCTAATTCTTCTTTACTATATTGTTCATAGGTATCATGTAATTTTTGTGTATTGGTGTTTCGTACGAACCGTTTACCAAATGGATCAATTCCATTAGCAATTAATTCAGCGAGTTTCTCTCTTCTTACACGTTCTTGTTCTGGCAGTTGTTCCATATAAATCACCTCTAAATATTATTCTGTAGCCTGTAATAGAACGTCCAAATTGTCATACATGAGGGTAATGTAATTTTCACCTGATGTAACCTCATCTCTTGTTAAGTATCCAAGAGGATGTAAAAACAATTTTGAAGCGCTTGGATTTTCTTTTTGTAGCTCTCGTAAAAGGGTATCACCAGCAGGTGAGTTAGCATTTTTTTCAAATAAAATATAATTTATGTCATTTGCAATAGCGTAAGCAACAAACTCAGGATAATCAGTTGGTGTACTTTCATCATCGTGAGAATGCGCGTTTTTTGTAAAAGGATTAATAACGAGATTATATGCGTCCTCATAATAACTGAATAATTTAACATTGGTTATAATAGGTTTTGTAATAGGACTAAGGGCCTCAATATAATCTGCTTGTAATTTTTCTAATAATTTTTCAACGATCATATAATTATTGTTTATATGTTCAGTTTCATCAGGATATGAAATAAGTAATTGATCTCTAACTAAAGATGCCATTGCTTGCATTCTTTCGACATCAAGCCACATGTGAGAATCTTCGATGAGTTCAGCATCTTCACAAACAGTATCCTCTTCATCATGATGGTGTTCATCTTCATCCTCATCAACATGATCATGACTCATGCATACTTCAATTGGGTCAACATAGTCACTAATTTTTACTAACCGAACAGAACCATCATTTAATGTTTCGTAGTTTACGGTTATATATGGATCTAGACCAGCACCTACATAAATTAAAATATCAGCATTTTGCATGTCGATAATTTCTTTACCGCTCCAATCAAATCCATGACCGTGTGCAGTAGCACCTGGTACATATTTTGCGGTCGTAATATCTTGACCTATCATGTTAACTAAATACTCGATTGGGTAAGCTGTGACATAGACAACTGGATCACTGTTAGTGTCGTTCTCATCGCCACAGGCATATAATGTTAATGCTAAAACTAATATTGATAGAAGGGCTAATATGCGCTTCATTGAACATCCTCCTTATGATAGCGTTCATTGATAATTTCATACATAGACATTGCATCTTCTTTTTTAGTAGAGTCAGTTATTTCTAGAATTTCTAATTGTAGTGTTTTATTGCCATAGCGAATTGTCAGAATGTCACCAACACTTACAGAAGAACTTGATTTTGCTACGGTGTCATTAATCATAATGCGTCCTTGATCGGCAACTTCTTTAGCTACTGTTCTACGTTTAATAAGGCGTGAAACCTTTAAAAATTTGTCTAATCTCATTGTATCACCTAATGTGTAAAAAGGGCATATACACCCTTTTTAATTTTCTTTATCTTTCGAATCTTGATTTTGGTTGATGGTATTAGTTTTTGTTACAGAGTCAGAATCTTCTTTATCTTTCTTATCCTCTGTATCTATCTTTTCTTTTGAGTCGTTTGCTTCTTCATCTAGTTCTTTGTCTTTTTTCTTTTCCCACCATTCAAGATTACCGGTGTCAACAATTTCTATAATATCTTCTCTTGTAAGAGTTTCAACTTCAAGTAGAATTTCTGCAATACGTTTTAGCAAATCGATATGTTCTGTTAATATTTTTTTAGCGATTTCATAAGACTCATTAATAATATTTCTAACTTCATTATCGATTTCTAAGGCAACGGTATCTGAGAAAGATTTATCAGCAGAATAATCTCTACCTAAGAATACTTTTCCTGATCGTTTCTCATACTGGATAGGTCCGAGTGGACTCATTCCATATTCGGTAACCATTGAGCGAGCAATTTCAGTTGCACGTTGGAAGTCGTTATGGGCACCTGTTGAAACTTCATCAAAAATAATCTCCTCAGCAACTCGACCACCAAGTAAACCAGTTATTTGATCAATCAACGATTTTCTAGTCATTAGAAATGATTCTTCTTCCTCAGGTAACATGAGGTTATAGCCACCGGCTTCACCGCGAGGAATGATGGTAACTTTATGTACAATATTTGCATTATCTAGTTTAATACCAAGTACAGCATGTCCAGCTTCGTGATGGGCGATAAATTTGCGTTCTCGTTTTGAGAATACACGAGATTTTTTCGCCGGCCCCATCATAACCCGGTCAACCGCTTCGTCAATATGGTATAATTTAATATTTTTCTTGTTTTCTCTTGCGGCAAGTAGAGCAGCTTCGTTGAGTAAGTTTTCTAAGTCAGCTCCTGTAAATCCAGGGGTTCTTCTAGCGATTTCTTCAAATGTAACCGATTTTGAAATACGTTTGTTTCTAGCATGGACCTTAAGGATTTCTTTACGGCCATTAATATCTGGTCTACCAATGGTGATTTGACGGTCAAAACGTCCAGGGCGTAATAATGCTGGATCTAGCACATCTGAACGGTTTGTTGCAGCGATAACGATAACGCCAGAATTTACACCAAACCCATCCATTTCGACTAGTAATTGATTAAGTGTTTGTTCACGTTCATCATGTCCGCCACCAAGGCCTGTACCACGTTGGCGTCCAACAGCATCAATTTCATCGATAAAGATAATACAAGGAGCATTTTGTTTTGCGGTTTTGAACATGTCACGGACACGGCTTGCACCGACACCGACAAACATTTCAACAAAGTCAGATCCACTTATACTGTAAAACGGTACATCAGCTTCACCAGCGACCGCTCGAGCTAATAACGTTTTACCAGTACCTGGCGGTCCAATAAGTAGAACGCCTTTAGGGATACGCGCGCCAAGTGCGATATATTTTTTAGGATTTTTTAAGAAATCAATCAGTTCCGATAATTCTTCTTTTTCCTCTTTAACCCCAGCTACATGATCAAATGTTGTTGTTTTACCACGATTAATTTTTGCTTTGCTTTTTCCAAAGTCAAATGCTTTATTACCGCCACCACTGCTTCTAAGGAAAAACCCAATAAAGATAACAATGATAATAATTGGTAATAAAATGACAAAAATACTCCAGAAGCTATACGATGAACCGCTTACGTGTTCATAAGTTACACTTTCTGCAATGGCGATTGCACGGACATCTGATAATGCACCTTCAGGGATTTCTAGCTCATAAGCGGTCCCATCAGTAAAGGTTCCTTCAATAAGGTGTGCGCCTTGATTAATGTCTCCACCAATTGGTGTAGACTGTATGGTTTCAATGTTTCCGTCTTCTACTTCAGAAATGAATTCTGAATAGGTTAGTTCTCTTGGTTCTTCACCGCTATTTGTAAATAGCCATATAGCTGAAAAAACAAATAATAAAATCAATACCATTACTATGATATTACCAATTTTACTTGTATTGTTCATTGGTTGTTTTGGTGGACGATTTAACGGTGGTTTTGGTGGCATCGGTTTTTTTGCCATAGTGTCACTCCTCAGATAAATAAATTTTTGGCTTTAGTGTTCCTACATACGGGATATTACGATATTTTTCTTCATAGTCAAGTCCATAGCCTACAACAAAAGCTTTCGGTATGGTTTTTCCGATATATTCAGGTACAAAATCGATAACACGTCCTGTGGGTTTATCCATAAGCGTGACAACTTTAACACTTTTTGCGCCACGATACTTTAACAAATCAACAACGGCTTGGATAGTGCGACCTGAATCAACGATATCTTCGGCAATAAGTATATGACGATCTTTAACAGTTGTATCTAAATCCATATCAATTTTTACATCGCCAGTTGATTTAATACCACCATGGTAACTTGAGACATTCATGAATGCAATTTCTAAATGCATGTCTAGTGTTTTTAAAAGGTCTGCCATGAAAGGCACACACCCTTTTAGTAAACCTAGTACAATTGGAAATTTATCTTTATAGTCTTCAACAATGGTTTTACCGAGTCGTTGTACAATATCTTGGATTTCTTCTTGGGAAATTAATACACGCTCAATATCGTTTTCTAGCATTATAACACCTCATAGACATATAATTTATTTGTACGGTTTTGTTCATAGTCCTTTTCTTCATCTAGAAAAGGAATCCATAGAACTTCTTTGTCGTTTGCAAGTAGTAAAAAGTCATCTCGTAAATGGGGCGGTATTTTTTTATCAATCAGCAAATCTTTGATTTTTTTTGTACCAAATTTTTTGTGTATTTTATCCCCGTTTTTTCTATTCCTTATATAGAGCGGAAATACTTTATCATTATACCATAATACTGTATGTTTTGAATAAAGATGTGTTAAATTTTCGTGAGATACTAAATATGCAATATCTTTATCCGTTGGGTATAAACCCTCTTTTGTAATTGTAAGACAAAATGTGGGTTTTTGCATGGATTTTGCAATAAAAAACGTATCGTAAGATTTATGAAATTCCAATGTTTTTGATAGCGGATATGTAAAATTACCCTTGCTTTCTGAAAGCATCTCTAATAACCGTTCAATCATTGCACTAGAAACAGCATGATTATCATTAATCTTATCTGTAATGCGCATTTTTAAAATGTATTTTTGAACTAGGGGATTTAATTGAGCGAATGCATTATAATCGATTGCTTCATCCTGAGTTGAAAGAAACTGTGAAGATTGATCTTTAAGTAAGGATTCATAAGCGGATAAATCATGATGATACGTTTTTATAATTTGATGAAGATTAGGATTTTCTTTAACTAGTAGAGGAATGATAACATGACGATATCTATTTCTTGTAAAAGTTATATCTTTATTTGATGTATCATTAAAATAGGTAAGATTATTTTCTTTTGCATAGTAAGATAATGTTTCCTTTTTAAGATTAATAAACGGATGAACAAAGTGATAATCACCTGAAGTATCTACTTTATTGATACCTTTTAGTGTGTGAAGCGAGTAGCCACTAACAAAACGCATTAAAATTGTTTCAACTTGATCATCCAAGTGATGACCTAAAGCAATGATATTTGTATTATATTTATCAGCTACAGATGTAAAGAAAATACGCCGCTTTTTTCTTGCTGTTGCTTGGAAATTATCAGTAATATCATCATTTAACTCGTACCCTTCAAAAGGAATATTATGATTTTTTGCATATTGTGCAATATAGGTGTATTCTTCCTTTGATTGTTCACGTTTCATGTGATTAACATGAGCAATAACCAGATCCTTTTTTAACTGTCGCAATACGTCTAAAAGAACCATTGAATCAATACCGCCACTGACAGCGACTACAATGGATTTATTTTGATTAAATAGCGAAGTATTACGTACGGCTTCAATGCATTGGTTCATGTTATCACCTAGTCTCATTATACCACATAAAATGTTAGGAATAAGGTAATTAAAAAGTGCTGAAAATAATAAGTTATCTATGATATAATAAAGCATAGTTTCGACAAAGTCAACGCATACAAAGGAGAACCAGTATGGAAAAAGAATTAAAGTTGAATTACCGAAGAACGATGTATATAGGATTTGCTTTTTTTTCGATATTAATGGTTTGGCAGATTTATAATCATTATGGATCGTATTATCTTGATGTGTTATTAAAAGACCGTATAGAAGTTAGAACTGAAAGAGCATATATTGTAGGTATTATCATGGCATTAGATAATTTCTTTGCATTGTTTATGTTACCGATTTTTGGTATCTTATCTGATAAAACTAAAACACGTTATGGTAGACGAATTCCTTATATAATTGTTGGGATGTTTACTTCTGCAATTATTTTTCCATTTATTGCTGTTTTTTATATCTATAATAGTTTAGCTGGCGTTATAGCGGTAATGTTAATTATTTTAATTATTATGAATATTTATCGCAATCCAGCCATTTCATTGATGCCTGATGTAACCCCGAAGCCTTTACGCTCTCGAGCTAACGGCATTATTAATCTCATTGGATATATTGGTGCAATTATTGCTGGAGGATTGGCACTAGTCTTTGGACAAAGTGAAACTGTGTTGATAATTAATTTAATACCATTTCTCATCGCTAGTGGCGTCATGCTTATTGCAATGGTCGTATTATTTATAAAAATTAAAGAGAATAAAATTGTTGAAGAAACAAAAGATGATATGTTACTTGGGGAAGCAAAAAGTCAAACACTTTCAAAAGTCGGTGAAGATGTTCCTTTAAGCAAACCAGATAAAAAGAACATGATTATTATTTTAATTTCTGTATTTTTATGGTTTGCAGCTTTTAATGCTATCGAAACATTCATAAGCATTTATTCAGATGAAGTATTTGATGATATGCGATGGGGTGGACTTGTCGTTATTGCTTTAGTGCTTTCTTCGATGATTACCTTCGTACCTGCAGGATTTTTAGCAGCTAAAATAGGCAGAAAAAAATCGGTATTACTTGGACTGGTTACTTTACTAATAGGGTTAATAATTTGCTTGCTTATTAATGACTTGACAGTTATGTTCTTTTTCGGAATCTTCCTTAGTGGAGTCGGTTGGGCATTAATAAATGTCAACTCTTATCCTATGGTGGTTGAAATGTCTCACAAAAATAATGTTGGGCGTTATACAGGATATTATTATACTAGTTCAATGTTAGCTCAATCCTTTACGCCAATTATCGCTGGGTTTGTTATTTTAATCGGACAATCTTACGAAGTACTCTTTCCATATGCAGCAGTCTTAGCACTACTCGCTCTTATTGCATTTACATTTATTAAAGAAAAAGCAGATATTAAAAGAGAAATCAAACAGGGCATTGACGCATTTGACGTTGAATAAAAGGAGTGAATGCATGAGGTTTATTTTAGCAAGTGGATCTCCAAGAAGAAGTGAATTATTAAAACGACTTAAAGAAAATTTTGAAGTTATTCCCCCTAATATAGAAGAACACTTAAATAAGAATTTACCGCTAGAAGAAGCTGTGATTGATTTGGCTTGGCAAAAAGCATCATACATCAAACAAAAATATCCAGAGGCTACAGTATTAGGATGCGATACAATTGTTGTTTATAACGATCAAGTCCTTGGAAAACCTAAAAACACTACCGAAGCATTTTCAATGTTATCTTTACTTTCAGGCAGCACTCACCGTGTTATTACAGGGTGTGTTTACTTGGACAAAGAAACGACAAAGAAATTTTATCGTGATGCCTATGTTACTTTCGCTACGTTAGATGAGGATGAAATACTATGGTATATTAATACAAAAGAACCTTTTGGTAAAGCAGGAGCTTATGCAATTCAGGGATTAGCAAGTCGATTCATAGAGCATTTGCAAGGAGATTATTATGCCGTTATGGGGCTACCTTTACATGCGATATATAACGAATGTATAAAAGGGATTGCATAAGTCAATCCTTTTTCTTTAGAAATGCTGTAATTTAGTGTAAAATAAGTGTATATCAACCAAAAACCATAACATTGTAAGCAAGAAAATGATAGGATAATATTATCTCTGTGGAGGGGTTTTATGTACAAGCTTAAAGTACCTAAGAAAAGACGTGATGACATTAAAAAAGTTTTACGTGTCACGGACTCTATTGAATATGATTATGTATTAACCACAGATAAATATTTGGTTGAAGACGACAAAATTAATATCGTTTTCTCTGAAGAACAACTACCAAAAGTCAGTAAAATATTAGACCTAATTGCCAAAGGTGAAGATGTATATGTAACTGGCTATGATTCTATTGGACAGAAAAACATTGAGTCACGGTATATTCACTATTTCACTATTGAGGATGAAGATGTTTACGCCGTACTTAGTAAACAAAAATTTATCGTTAAAATGAAAATGTATGAGTTAGAAGATTTGCTCAAGGAGAAACACTTTATTCGTGTTAGTAAGTATACCTTAGTGAACATTAATAAAATTGAATATATCAAGCCAGCATTAAACTCGAAACTAGTCTTATTGATGAAAAACAAAGATCAAGTTGAAGTAAATAGACACTATTACAAAACATTTAAGAAAACATTAAATATTTAAAGGAGGTGTCCATGTGGATTCTTTTCTAATTTTTTTAGAATTTATATTAAATAACTTATTTAAAGTATCTGTTATTTTAATAGGGACATTTTTAGCTGTATATTTTTTACAAAAAGTATATCGCGAAATGCAACTTAATAGAAAATTAAGATCATTTCAAAGAACCTTGCGTCTTATGCCTAAAAATCAAAGACGAAAACGTATAATTGCTCTTGGAAGCATGGTCATCATTCCATTATTAATGGTTATCTTTTTTTTCCAAATTACACGCAGTCCACAAATAGATTATGAGCACCATATCACACGTGTTGATAATAGTGCAGATGTCCAAATGATTCACGATAATTACCAACAAAAATTTTCTATGGCAATTTCTTTGCGACCAACAACCTATGATTTCTCTAGTGATTATAGTGATGATGCTGAATTAACAATTAGTACGAATGAGTTATTACCAACAACGCAAGTGGACGATCAATATATGTATATTTTTAATCATAACCAGTTAACTATTTTCGATACGAATAATGAGATAGACCCTATATATAAAACGATTGATATGGTTTTTAATCAAATTCCTTATTATTCTCCGGCAGGGATGTTTGTAGACGACAAATATTTAGTTGTTGTACTTAATGTATATGATATGAATATTCAAAATGATAATTTTACGGAATCTGATCAAAATACTGAAACACATGTATACGTATTCGACAAACATGATGACTTTAAGTTAGATAATAATTATGTCATTGATGGCGCAATCAAAGAGGTAAGCAAAAACAATCAAAGACTCATGCTAATTACTGAACACGCAATTCCATTTAGTAAAGAAGAATTAAATGTAGATAATTATTTGCCAACCTATTTTATTAACGGCATTGCCAATAAATCATCATACAACGATATAAGGTATATTCAAGGAACCAATCCTAAAGTCTTTTTAACGACATCAACAATCAATCTAGAAACCAATCATATTGATCAAGAAATTTTACTTACTGATAACCAACATCATATTTATATGACACAAAATGCTGTGTATTTTTCGATACTCAGTCATGATTTTGTAGAAACATCTGAGACTTTTGTTCTATCGGAGCCAGTGGAGAAAACATATACGTCATTAACACAAATAAATTTTGAGCGAGATGTTGTTCGATATCATACAACCAATATGTTAGAAGGCAAAATAGCAGATGCAAATTCTATACATGCATACGATAATCAATTATGTATCGGAACGATTGAAAAGAGTAACGATATATATATAAATAGAGTGTATATTTTGGACGATTCATTGCAAGTTCTTGCTAAGACGAGTATAAACAATGAAAATAATTCAATGATGGATTCGATTCGTTTCATAAACCACCATGCGTATATCGCTTATCAAGATTCTAGTTTGCCATTTACTGTTATTGATTTAGATAATTTAGACAAAGATTCCGTAGAAACAATTGAATTTTCATCATATCTGCACAAGATTAACAATAATTATGCGCTTGGTATTGGCTATGATGATAATGGAAATGATGGTATTGTTGATAGTGTAAATATCAGTTTATATAATATTAGTAATCTAGATTCTATTTATATTGTAGATTCCGAAACGATTTTATTTAGTGATTATGGTTTAACTGTTAGCGATGCACTAATGAATAAAACAATGATTTATAATAGTAATCAAAGGGTGTTAATTTATCCAATAAACATGTTTACAAGAATTAATAATTCAACGCAACAAGGTGTGTTGTTATTTGACATTGATTTTACTGATGGTATAGAATACAAGGCGTTTTTAACGCATGAGAATGAGATTGTTAGTTTTAACAACTATCGAAGTGTCTTTCATGGTGAATACCTTTATACAATTTCTAATGATTATGTAAGTGTTTCTCATGTTGATGATATTGATAATATAATACATATATATGAGTTGAACTAAAAAACGTGAAGTTAGTCTTCACGTTTTTTTATGGAATCACTTACGGCTTTAACAACACGTTCGTCAAATACCGAGGGTATAATATAGTCATTTGCTAATTCTTTATCATTAATTATGTTTGCGATAGCATAAGCAGCACGAACTTTCATATCAACAGTAATGGAACTTACTCTATATTGTAATGCGCCTTTAAATATACCTGGAAACGCTAGTACATTATTTATCTGATTTGGGTAGTCACTACGACCGGTGCCAACAATAAATGCCCCAGACTCTTTCGCTACCGTAGGGTTGATTTCTGGTGTAGGATTAGCCATCGCAAAAATAATAGGTTGTGAGTTCATACCGCCTATCATTGATGGTGTTAGAATATCGCCAGCAGATACACCAATAAATACGTCGCTATCAACTAGCAACTCATCTAGGCTTGATGTATCAGAAGACAAAATGATGTTATCATCTAAAAGTCGCTGAAGTACAATATCATATGCGTGGTAATGTTTTTGCGAAATAACACCTGATTTATTGTATGCATAGATTTTTCTTACACCAATGTGATGAAGCAATTTAGCAATTGAACTTCCAGCAGCACCAGTACCGGCTAGCACTATATTTATGCTTTCTTTATATTTGTTTACCAGCTTTAGTGCATTAATCAATGCGGCTGCTGTGACAATTGCAGTGCCATCTTGATCATCATGGAAAACGGGTATATCTAATTCATTATCAAGAGTTTCTTGTATTTTGACGCAATTTGGAACACTAATATCTTCTAAATTGATACCACCAAATGAAGGGGCTAATGCCTTCACAATATTGATAATCTCATCTGGGTCTTTAGTCGATAGACATAAAGGGTAAGCATCAATATTTGCGAATTTTTTAAATAATGCAGATTTACCCTCCATGACAGGAAGGGCAGCATGGGGACCTATATTGCCTAAACCCAAGACAGCAGACCCATCAGTTACAATAGCAACACTATTACCCTTATTTGTATAGGTATATGCCTTAGATTGATTTTCATAAATTTGTTGTGACACTTCAGCAACTCCAGGTGTATATAAAATAGATAAATCATGAGCATTCTCAATTTTCATTTTTGGTTGGATTGCAATTTTTCCCTTATAAAGTGCATGGATTTTTAAACTTTCTTTTTTTAGGTCCATTAGTTGTTCTTTCCTGTGTGAAAAATTTGGTTTCCATTTAAATCATAGGCAACAAAACAAGGGAAGTCTTTCACTACTAGTTCTCTAATTGCTTCTGTACCTAAATCATCATACATAATGACTTTGCTTGATTTTATTTTACTTGATAATAATGCACCAGCACCACCAGTTGCAATAAGATAAATCGCCTTTTCTTTAATCATTGCTTGTCTAAATTTTTCACTTCGGTTGCCTTTTCCAATCATCATTTTTAAACCTTTTTTCATGAGTGGAATCGCCAATGTATCCATTCTATATGAAGATGTTGGTCCGCTTGAACCAATAACTTGATCTGGTCGTGCAGGCGTTGGTCCAACATAATAAAATACAGCACCCTCAATATTAAATGGAAAAGAATCTTCATTAATCAAACGCATATGAGCTTGATCTCTTGCAGTATAAATAACTCCATTAAGTAATACTTTATCACCAGCTTTTAGTGAGAGGACATCACACTCACTAATTGGGGTTGTCAGAGTAATCATAGAATCACCTCGATATGGCGCGCTGAGTGACATTGGATATTTATGGCAACAGGTAATGAAGCA
>CAZXSS010000008.1:0-35044 GCA_964643385.1 uncultured Candidatus Izemoplasmatales bacterium | reverse complement strand
TCAACGTTGAATCATTTAAAGCGGTATGTAGCGAGGTTATGGACGAACAAGGTAAAGTCTTAGTGTTTGTTAATGATCCGTGCCAAAATCCAACAGGCTACACAATGACCGATGAAGAATGGGATCAAGTCATCGAAGTTATGGAAGATATAAGTCAAAAAGGTCCGTTTATCCTAGTTCATGACATAGCATATATTGATTTCAACCATTTAAAAGGTGAAAAATATAAAAAAATCTTTAAGAAATTTACAAAATTGTCTGAAAACATCATGACAGTTGTAACATTCAGTGCCTCAAAAACCTTAACCGCATATGGTATGCGTGTGGGTGCGCAAGTCCTTATTTCAAGTAACGACAAGCAACGTGAAAAACTCTTAAATGCTTGCGGTAATACCGCCCGAGGAACTTGGTCTACTGTCAATAACGGTGGAATGAAGTTGTTTGCGGATATTGCTGGTAGTCGTTCATTAAAAAGTACATATATGAAAGAAAAAGAGATATTTGTTGAGTTGTTAAAAGAACGTGCAGAGATTTTTGTAAGTGAAGCCCGGGACATTGGACTGCCAATTTATCCTTACAAAGAAGGATTTTTTGTTACTATCCGTGTCGATAATCAAATAGTCAAAAACTTACTTCACTTAAAACTTAAAACACTAAATATTTTCTTTGTGAATGTCTACGGTGGATTACGCGTTGCCATTTGTAGTATTCCTAAAGCAAAACTTAAAGGATTAGCAGCACGGGTTAAAGTCGCCCTTGATGAAATTGTTGCTAACCGCTCATCTGATGAGGATGAAACTTCTGAATAAATAAAATGGGTTGTGTCTTTAGGCACAACCCATTTTTTTATGATAACGATTGGCGTTTTTTATACAAGTGTTTAAAAGGATCTTCTTTTTTTCCTAACCGTTTAAAGATGTTTTCTATGGTGTATTTTTGTGGATGCATCGAGCTTGTGAGTTCATCCCAGGTTAAAGGGGTAGCAACTGGTGCATCTTTTTTTGTTCTAACAGCATAAGGCACTACGGTTGTTTGACCAAATGCATTACGTAAATAATCAATGAAAATTTTACCTTCACGGTTATCTTTTTGCATTTCTATGGTTGCAAGGTCAGGATGTCTTTCAATAACTGTTTCGGCAATGCCTTTAGCATAGTCTCTTACATAATCAAAATCATGTTCTGGTTTGATTGGTATAATAATGTGATATCCCTTCGATCCCGAGGTCATAATGAAGCTCGTTAACCCCTTATCTTCAAGTACGGTTTTTATGGCTTTGGCAATGGTATGTAATGCCTTAAGATTTTTTTGTGAAGGATCTAAATCAAACATCATGATATCAGGTTTATTGATGGCATCTTCGGTACTAAGATAGTGATGAAATGTAATGGTTCCTAAGTTTGCGTAATAGTGCAAATCCTCTTTTGAATTGATTTTTGGATGATGTGTGTCATCACCACTTTTTTGTTTTACTGTAATATGAGGTTCATCTTTTTTTACATTTTGTTGAATAAATCCAGATTCATCGATGCCATTAGGATAGCGTTCTATAGTTATTGGTCTAGACTTAGTATGGGGTAAGAAGTAATCACTCACTTTGGCATAGTATTCGATAAGTGCTTCTTTAGTGATATTATTTTTTGGAAAATAAATTTTATTTGGGTGACTAATATTTTTAGTTGTCATCTTTAATCTCTTCTATCGTTTTTCCACTAATAACAGATTTCGGTTCTGTTTTTGTTGGTTTGCGTCTAGCATCAGCTTCATCGTCTTTCATCTTTTTAAGCAGCCATCTATCCTCATCTGTGTGAATTAATGTATACCCACCGGTTAATTTTTTCCCGTGTAAAATAACATTAATGTGACCTTTTTTATACGCTTTATCAAACGATATGTCTTCATCATCTTTTTCGGTAATATGTTCGTAAGTACCGTGATCCCATACGATGACTTCGCCGCCACCATACTCATCTTCAGGAATATGACCTTCGAAATCATGATAATCAAGTGGATGATCTTCAGTTTCGATTGCTAAACGGGTATCTTTTGGGTTTGTTGAAGGACCTTTTGGGATGGCCCATGATTTTAAGGTGCCATCATGTTCTAATCTGAAATCGTAATGTAAGTTACTTGAGTCGTGCTTTTGAATGACAAAAATTGGTTGATCATTCGATGATGATCTTTTGCCTTTAGGTTCTTTCGTCTTTTTAAAGTTTCTCTTTTTATTATATGATTCTAATTTTTCATTCATATTAACACCCTCCTATAATTATTTTATCATATTTACGATTTAAAGAAAAAAGCATTGCTGGAAGTGGCAATGCTTTTTCTAAAAGGAGAATAAAGTTGATATGTTTCCGTCTATTAGATTCGTTCTTTAGCTGTGTAGTGCGTATGTAATAGTTCGTGTGCTTTATGGCTGGCAGGTTTTTCAAGATACGTTTCATAAAGTTTTTGTACCATTGGGTTTTCATGAGATTTTCTGCGTGGCAAGTTTTTATCAATGGCATATAATGCCTCTTGGCGTTTGCGTAAAACACTCGTATCACCGTGGTGATAGGGTTGACCGCCACCGCCAATACATCCACCAGGACAAGCCATAATTTCAATAACATCAAAATGATTTTCGCCAGTTTTTATTTTTTCTAGCAAGGTTCTTGCATTTCCAAGTCCATGCGCAATACCTAAGCGTAAGGTTTTATCGCCAATAGTGACTGTTGTTTCACGAATGCCTTCTAGGCCGCGCATTTGTTTAAAGTTGACTTCTTTTAGTTCTTCGCCTGTTATCATCTCATAGGCAGTACGGGTTGCTGCTTCGATGACTCCACCCGTTGTCCCGAAAATAGCTGCAGCACCCGTAGACTCACCTAGGAGTTTATCAAAAGAAGATTCCGGAAGCTTTTTGAAATCAATAGAGGCTTCCTTCATCATGGTGGCAAATTCACGTGTTGTTAATACATAGTCAACATCAGCATGGCCTGCGCGTTCTAATTGTTCACGCGCCGCTTCTGCTTTTTTTGCAAGACATGGCATAATCGATACCATAACAATGTTTTTAGGGTCGATATCGTATTTTTCTGCGTAGTAACTTTTGGTTAGAGCACCTACCATTTGTTGTGGTGATTTACATGATGATGGGATGTCGAGTAATTCTGGAAACTGATATTCAATAAACTCGACCCAAGCTGGACAGCATGATGTTAACATTGGTAAGGTTCCGTTATTTTCAATTCTATCTACAAGTTCTGTGGCTTCTTCAACGATGGTTAGATCGGCACCAAAATTGGTATCATACACTTGATCAAAACCTAAGCGCTTAAGGCCACTCACAATTTTACCTGTTGAGATTTCACCTGGTTCATAGCCAAACATCTCTCCTACGGCTACACGGACAGCGGGTGCGACTTGAACAACGACATGTTTATCTTCGTTATTTAAAGCGCGCCATACTTTAGGTGTATCGTTGCGTTCAGCAAGGGCCCCAGTAGGACATACAGAGACACATTGCCCACAATAGGTGCAACTTGTATCTGCCATATCTAAATGAAATGCTGTGGCAACAACTGCATCAAATCCGCGTTTTAATGGGCTTAATATGCCAACGGTTTGCACATCGTTACACATGGTTACACAGCGTCTACACATGATACATTTATTGGTATCTTTCGTAATCCCACGAGACGTTAAGTCCATGGGATGAGACATCTTTTCACCCTGATAATGGATTTCTTTGATATTCATCTCAGCAGCCAAGGATTGAAGTTCACAATCTAAGTTTTTAACACAGGTTAAACAATCATTTGGATGATTTGATAACAAGAGTTCTAAGTTAGTTCGCCGTCCCATAACAGCTTTTAATGAATCGGTTTGAATTTGCATCCCATCAACGACTTTTTCAGCACAAGAAGGGACTAGTTTATGACGTGCTTCATCTTCAACAACACATACACGGCAATTGGCATTTTGATTGACGACACCAAAGTCACAAAGATTCAAGTGGCAGAGCGTTGGAATATGAACGCCAACTTTTTCTGCAGCTTCTAAAATGGTGGTGCCTTTTGGCACAGTGATTTCAATATCGTTAATTGTTATTTGGTACATTTTATCAATTAATTTCATTGTTTTCCCTCCTACGGCTTAATAATAGCATCGACTGGACATGCGTCATAACATGCTCCACATGCGATACACAATGATGCATCAATGCGGTGCACTTCTCTAACTTTACCCTCAATACAATCGACTGGACAGTTGCGGGCACATTTTGTACAACCAATGCATTTTTTTGGATCAATTTCATAGGCTGTTTTCTTAGTTCTATAGGCATAAGCTTCATATTCGTCTTTGAAAAATTTCATCGTACTTAATACGGGGTTAGGAGCTGTTTGTCCGAGTCCACATAACGCTGTATTTTTGATATTTTCACCTAAGGTTTTTAAGCGGTTTAAATCTTCTGGTTCGCCTTCCATATTGACAAGGCGTTCAAGAATTTCGTACATACGTTTGGTACCAATACGGCAAGGCGTGCATTTACCACATGATTCATCTTGGGTAAAGTCTAAATAGAATTTGGCGATTTGAACCATGTCACTATCTTCATCCATGACAATCATTCCACCACTACCCATCATCGCACCGATGTTCATTAATGAGTCATAATCTATCGGCGTATCGAAATATTCACTGGTGATAACACCACCACTTGGACCGCCGATTTGGATGGCTTTTATGTCTTTGCCTTCTGGATGACCGCCACCGATATCATAAATAATTTCTCTAAATGTGGTGCCCATTGGCACTTCAACCAATCCGATATTACGGATATTTCCGGCAAGGGCAAAAACTTTTGTGCCTTTAGAAAGTTTCGTCCCAATACCGCGAAACCACTCAGAGCCCTCTAATATGATTACAGGGATGTTCGCTAATGTTTCAACATTGTTAACACAACTTGGTTTACCTCTAAATCCAGCTTCACTAGGATATGGAGGCTTTTTATCAGGTTCTCCCCGGTGGCCTTCCATTGAGCGAATCAAAGCTGTTTCTTCACCGCAAACAAACGCTCCAGCCCCTAGTTTAATTTCAATATCAAAACTAAAGTCAGAGCCTAAAATATTTTTACCTAATAGTCCGTGTTCTCTTGCACTATCTAAAGCCATACGCAAGCGATTTGTCGCCAAACCATATTCTGCACGGATGTAAACAAGACCTTGCGATGCTCCAATAGCATAGCCACCTATAATTAAAGCTTCGATGACTGCATGTGGGTCACCTTCTAAAATACTACGGTCCATGAATGCACCTGGGTCACCTTCATCTGCATTACAAATAATATAACGTTCTTGTTCTTTACTTTTGCTAGTGTACTCCCATTTGACACCGGTTGGAAACCCGCCACCACCACGACCGCGTAAGTCACTATGTTTGATAATGTCAATCGTTTCTTGTGGTGTGTAGTCATAAAGCACTTTAGCAAGTGCTTGATAGCCATCATTTACTACGCTATCTTCTATTTTTTCTGGATCAATTTCACCACAGTTTCTTAAAGCAATACGTAGTTGTTTTTTATAAAATTGCATGCCCTTACTATCTTTTTGGACATCTTTTTGATTTGGTTCTTTGTATAAAAGTCGTGTTACAATCTCACCGTTTTTGAGGTGTGATTCAACGATTTCTTCAACATCATCAACTTTGACTTGAACATAGGTGATATCGTCTGGTTCGATTTTAATAATCGGACCTTGTCCGCAAAATCCAAAACATCCTGTTTGGATAACACGAACTTTTGCATTTGCATCAAAATTTTCGATTGCATTTTCTAACATGGATACAATAATATCACTTTCACTTGAAATACAACTCGTTCCCGCACATACAAGTACATTTAGTGTATAGTCTTGTTTTTTGGGAAGAGAATCTTTCCAAGTATTAAGTGCTTCTGGGTTATTAATTTTCATGTTTAACACCTCGGTAATACGCAATAATATCGTCAACATCTTTAGGTTTTACTTTGCCATATACTTTATCGTTTACAGTTAATACAGGTGCTAGCCCACATGCGCCGATACAGCGAACGTCTTTAACTGTAAATAATCCATCATCACTCATAGCATTTTTCTTTGTACCCGTAAGTTCTAATGTACGATCCAATACTTTATCGGCTCCTTTTACAAAACAAGCGGTTCCCATACAAACGCTAATGGTATATTTACCAACAGGTTCTTCATTAAAAAATGAATAAAACGTCACCACACCATTAACTTTGGCTGCAGGTAAATCCAATTTTCTCGCTATATACAATTGCAAATTTTCTGGTAAGTAGCCGAAAAGGGATTGTGCTTTGTGAAGTACATGAATTAAGTGTTCTTCTTTTGGTGCTTTAAGCGGCTTAATATAATCGTCCAATGTTGATAAAAGGGTAGAATCTAAGGTGCTTGTATCTAATATTTTATTTTTCATATATCCTCCTTATATCATTAATCTCCATTTTTGATTATAGTATATAATCACCTTTATGTAAACCTATTTTGACTAATTATTTTACTTTTTGTAATACAAATAGTTATAATACAAATTTCACTTTTGTATCATATAAATAAACGATATAAAAAAGGAACGACAGTGTGGCACTATTCGTTCCTTATTAGGGCTTTTTGGGGATGTTTTCCTCGATGATTGTGATTGCTTCATTGATGGTTTTTTTGAAGTTTTCAGGGTTTGCGGTTAACCAGTGTGCGTCAAATTGATTTTTAAAATAGGTAAATTGTTTTTTTGCATATTGGCGTGATTTTGTTTTAATTAATGTTTTGGCTGTATCTAGATCATAATAGCCTTTAAAATATCCAATGAGTTCTTTATAACCGATGGCTTCTAAACTTTGCGTTTCACCATACGTTTGATAAAGGGTTTTAACTTCTTCTATAAGTCCTTTCTCAAACATTGTATCAACACGCTGGTTAATTCGTTCATAAAGGGTTTCTCTATCTAATGTTAATCCAATCATAAGATAATCATAGACTGGGTTATGATGGCTATCTTGCTCGCTACGTTTGACTCCTTGTTTAGCTCTAAACAGCGCTTGTAAAACCCGTTTACGGTTATTTTTATGAATGGCTTTAGCACTTTTGGGATCGACTTCTTGTAATTTTTCATGCAATGCTTCATTAGACAAGTCGCTATAGCGTTCATCAAATGATTGAGGTCTATAGGCTTTATCAAAAGAGAAATCATGAAGCACACTTTTGATATAAAAGCCTGTCCCACCAACAAGAATCGGTGTGATGTTTTTGGCTTGTAATTCGTTTATTTTTGCACGGACACGCGCTTGATAATCAGCCACTGAGAAAGCTTCATTTGGGAGTAAGATATTAATCATATGATGAGGGATACCTTCCATTTCGTTGGCTTCAATTTTTGCACTACCAATATTGAGTTCTTGGTATATTTGGACACTATCTCCCGAAATAATTTCAGTGTTGTAGTGTTTGGCAAGTGCGATTGATAGTGCGGTTTTTCCTACACCTGTTGGTCCAACAATTACGATAATCATGATTGAATCCGTTTAAACATAGTTTCGATGTCATCTTGAGAAAAATGAAGTATCGTTGGACGGCCGTGCGGACAGGTGTATGGGTTGTGACATTGATTGAGATCTTTCATTAAGCGATCCACCTCTTCTTTGGTGATGTACTTATTGGCTCTAATGGAATGCTTGCATGATAAATCTTTAGCAAGTTGATCAATGATGATACCTATAGAGACATCATCTTCATTTAACAGTTTTCGTATCATTGTTTCTGTATAATCTTCTTCTTTATCGCTGTGAAACCAACCAGGGATGGTATCGATAATTACCGCATTGTCTTTAGTAAGGGTTGTCGATAGGCCAAACGATGCTAAAGTATCGACGTGATCTTGATAAGCGATGACTTCATCTTTTGATAGATGGACTTTTATCGGAATGAGTAATGCACGGGTTTGATGTGAGCCTTTTTGCATTTTTTGATAATACTGTTCATAGCGGATACGTTCTGCGGCAGCGTGTTGGTCGACCATGAATAAGCCATCATCGCTTTGAAATAAAAGATAGGTTCCGCGGAACTGCCCAATATAATCTAGAGCTTTGATGTTTGGTCCTTCTTTTGATTTGATATTTTCATCCGTAATTTGTTGACTATCATTTATCTGTTCCCTGTTATATTGTGGCTTGGTTTCTTTTACTGTTTTAGTAGTGTCATCGTGCTGAGTGGGTGTTTCATTTTGATCTTTTTTATAGGTTTCCAGCGGGATAGTATATTGTGTATGTTTTTTAGGTTGTGAAGACACAGAATGAATTAAAGAGACGCCTTGTAAGGTCTGATTGATGGTGTTTTTAATTAGTGAGCGAAGACTATATTCTTCAGTGAATTTTACTTCTAGTTTTTGCGGGTGAATATTAACATCAATTAGTAATGGATCAACTATGATTTGAATGAAGACAATTGGATATTTTCCAACTGTAAGACGGGTTCCGTAGCCTTCAACAACCGATTTAAGAAGTTGGTTGTTTTTAATAAGCCTGTGGTTGGCTGACAAGGTGATATGTTGTCTTGTCGAGCGTGTATATAACGGTTTGGTGAGGTATCCTTTGATTTTAAAATATTGGTTTTGTGCTTCAAAAGGAAGCATCGCTTTTACGATATCAGTGTCGTATATTTGATGTAATATTTTTAAAGTGTCGTTATCACCGGTTGTGGATAATAAGGTTTTATTATCGTGGGTTAGGGTAAAGCGAACATGGGCATGAGATAGCGCCAGTTTGTTGACATAATCAACAATATAGGACAGTTCTTTGTGTTCACTTTTTAAATGTTTTAACCTTGCTGGAGTATTGTAAAATAAGTTTTTCACTTGTATTCTTGTTCCTTGTTTAATGCTGCCTGGAGATGTATCAATAATCGTTCCGTTTTTAAGGGTAAGTTTCAAACTAGGGGCACTTTGATCAGTTGATTCGATAGTCATCTCAGCAACACTTGAAATAGAGGGTAAGGCTTCACCTCTAAATCCCAAAGATGCGATATGATGTAAGTCATGATGGGTTTTTATTTTACTGGTGGCGTGGCGTTTAAATGCCATCGTTAAATCGTCTTGATCCATACCGCTACCGTTGTCAATAACTTCAATGGATTTTAAGCCGTAGTTTTTTAAGTTAATGGTAATGGCCGTACTTCCAGCATCTAGTGCATTTTCTGTTAATTCTTTAACGACACTTGCCATATTTTCGACAACTTCTCCAGCAGCAATCATGTTTGATAATGCTTCATCAAGTTGAATGATCCGTCCCATAAGCTCACATCCTTTCATTTATGTCTAATTTTATTTATTTACGGTTTTTGGCATCTTTTTTTAAATCGTATAATATATTTAGCGCTTCTATTGGTTTTAAAGCATCAAGGTCTAGCGCATTAATGGTTTTATAAACTGGGTCTTCTTGTTTAGGTGTATCTTCTACTTCATCTGTTTCTTGGATGGTAAATAGTGTGTGTTCTTTTTGATGGTGGGTGTCTTCTAGGTGTTTAAGAATGGTTTTACTGCGAGAAATTAATGATTTAGGTAAGTGTGCGAGCGAAGCAACATTGATTCCGTAGGATTTATCTGCACGTCCTTCTTTAACTTGATGTAAGAAAGTGATGTGTCCTGCTTCTTCAACGGCTGCAACGTGAATGTTTTTAAGTCTTGGCAAGGTTTCTTCTAAGTCAGTAAGTTCATGATAATGGGTTGAAAATAAGGTTTTGCATCTGATTTTTTTATGGATATATTCAATCATCGCTTGTGCTATCGCAAGACCATCGTAGGTTGATGTACCTCTGCCGATTTCATCAAATAAGATAAGTGAATCTTGGGTGGCGTTTTGAATCGCATGATTGGCATCGAGCATTTCAACCATAAAGGTTGATTGCCCACTAATAAGATCATCACTTGCGCCAATGCGCGTGAAGAGTTGATCAAATAGTGGTATGGTTGCGGATGATGCTGGTACAAATGACCCAATTTGAGCTAATACCGCGATGATTGCAAGTTGACGCATATAGGTGGATTTACCACTCATATTTGGACCGGTAATAAGTGCAATGTCAGTGGATTCATCGAGATAAATATCATTGGCAATAAATACATCATCTAAGACACGTTCAACAACAGGATGCCGTGCATCTTTGATATCAATAAGGTGTTTATCAGTTAGAGTCGGTCTAATAAAGCGTGCGTGTTCGCTAACATGGCTTAATGCAAGTAACATATCAACTTCGCTAATAATATCAGCGTTTTTTTGGATAATGGGGATGGTTGATTTGATGTCATCGCGCAAGGCGATGAATAAATCGTATTCTAAAGCAACGGATTTTTCTTCACTTGAAAGAATGATTTTTTCTTTTTCTTTTAAGGTGTCAGTAATATAGCGTTCTTGATTGGCTAAGGTTTGTTTTCTTGTATAGCCGTATTCATCTTTGATATTGTCAATTTGACCTTTCGGGACTTCGATGTAATATCCAAAGACACGGTTATAGCCGATACGGAGTTTTTTAATGCCGGTTTTTTCTCGTTCTTCTTGTTCAAATTCACGTAAAAAACTTTTGACATTGAGGTGGACATTTTTAATCTCGTCTAAGTCTTTACTATAGCCTTGTTTAAACATCCCACCTTCTTTTATGGTCATGGGTTGTTCATCAAGTAAGGCGTTTGTGAGTGTTTTATGTACTTTTTCAAGGGCATCAATTGATTCGCTTAAGAAGGTGCTATAGGTTAGGTTTAATGATGAGAGTTGTGTTTTAAAGGCTGGTAAAATAGCCAAACTACGTCTTAGTTGAACAAGGTCCTTTCCGTTGGTATTGCCATAGGCAATACGTCCAACAATACGTTCTAAATCATAGACGTTTTTTAATAACTCTGTCAGTTCTGTTTTGATGATGAACTCGGTATTGAGTGCCTCAATAAAATCATATCTTGTATTCAGTACCTCTTTGTTAGTTAGTGGTTTTAATAGTTGTTTTTTTAAGTAGCGTGCGCCCATGGCCGTTTTTGTATGGTTTAAGAGCCAAAATAATGAGCCTGTGGTTTGATTTTGGCGCATGGTTTTGGTTAGTTCTAAATGTCTAATGGTGTTGGCATCCATTTTCAAGGTGCGTGTGGCTTCAATATGGGTTGCCGGTTTCATATGAAGAAGCGCACGTTTTTGGGTTTTTAAGATGTAGCTTAATAATCTTTTGGTAGTAGTTTGTTCGATTTTTGTCGGTAGATTTTTAAGCAGTTTTTCAAAGACAGAATCAATGTCTGTATCATTATGAATAGAGATAATAATGTTGTTTTGGGTGGTGTAACCTTCGATGTATGATTTATCAAATTGGTGTGATACCACGATTTCTTTTAGCGGTATGGCAGAGAGTTCATTAAGTAAAGCACTGATGTCTTTGGGAACTTTTAGCGTTGCGAGTTCGCCAGTGGAGATATTTCCGTAACTGATGGTATAAAAATATTCATTAAATGACACTGAAGCAATGTAGGTTTCAGAAATATCAGCGTCATCCATGTTTGTTCCTGGGGTGACGACTCTAACGACATCGCGAGCAACAAGTTTTTTGCCTTTGCCAGCGTCTTCAGTTTGTTCGGCGATGGCGACTTTATAGCCTTTTTCGATGAGTCTGTTTATATAGGCATCTGCGGCATGATGTGGGACGCCGCACATTGGTACACGCTCTTTGGCACCGGCATCACGTGCTGTGAGTTGGATTTCTAGTTCTCTACTGGCAAGCAGGGCATCTTGGAAAAACATTTCATAAAAATCGCCTAATCGAAAAAAGACTATAGCATCGTTATAGTCTTCTTTAATCGTAAGATATTGTTGCATCATTGGGGTGTAGTCTGCTTTATTTACGGTCATGTGAACACCTCGTTATTGAGCGTTTAAAAATACAGCCACAACACTAGCTAACACAATAACAACTGCAATAATGATGTTTCTGATGGTGCGTTGTTTTTTCTTGCGCATCATGGTGTATTTATGGGTAATTTCTTCAAATTTTGCTCCGTAAAGGTACTCTTCGATATTCATACCTTCAAAGATTTTGGCACTTTCTTGATGTAGCGGGGTGACTGGTTTTTTACGTTTTAGTAAGATATATTCGATCATATCACTTTTCTTAAGTTCGATTGAAATACTGACTTTTTTCTTTTTGGCATAGCGTTCTAGTTCTAATATTGATTGTTTTGCAAGTTCTTCTTGTTCGGTATCGGATAAATCAAGTTTAAGTGCAATGATTTCAATCAATTGTTTTTTGTTAATCCGACGTGGTATTTCGATATCGTACTTTTTACCTAAGTCTCTGATATCTGAGAGGGTGGTTGAATTGAGTAAGACTTCTTTGGCTTCATCGATTTTACAGCCTTCGAAGTATCCTTCTGGTTCAAAGTATATTTGGTTAAGCTCTTTTTTTAATTCTTCATAAGATTCTGGTTCAGTTTTTTGGTATTTCATGGTGAGGTTTTGAAGTTTAATAAACTCTAAGTTATTGATTCCAAGATCAGCACGGTGACGAATAACGATATCCCAAAAGTCTTTTTTGTATTCTCTAACGTTAATACGTATCCGGTAACTTTCTGCTAAACGTTCTAATTGGAAAATAGTATAATCATCAAACCATTTTAAACGGTGTTTCATTTCGTCAGAAAATTTGTCATCTTGGTCGGCATTGGCAATGATTGGAGCGATGTTTTTACGAATGAGGGCTTTATGAATATAATTTGGTAAAAAGAGTTCTTTGTTTTTTAAATATTTCACGATTTCATAAGCTGGAATTACGACAAACGTTTCAATGAGTTTGGAAATCTTGACTTTCTTTGAATAAAGATAGATATACTCTTCTTGTTTAAAGCTTTCTTTGGTCATGTCAATCACTCCTTTTTTACGTTACTATTATTATAGCGCAGACGCCAATCAAATTCAATGGAAATCGATTAATCACGCGTTTTCCCAGTAATTAAAAAACCTTTCATTATTTCATGAAAGGTTTGTTTATTGCGGCTTCAATTGTCGCAGTGATGGTTTGGATTTTTTCGTTGACTTCTTCTTGCATCATCAAGTATTGATGAATGATGGGTTCGTTTTGGATTTTATCGAGTGCATCTAAATAGATGCGTTTTTTTGCTGGATAGAGTTTTTTATACTTTACTTCAGCGTTAACCATGGCTTTTTGTTTGTCTAATAGGTCGTTGTACATCGTTTGGTATTTTTCACTTGATTGAATCTTTTTTTCTAGGTTTCTGTAGGCTTTTATAGTCTCGTCTTTTTTTAAATACTCAATGAGTTCATCGACACTTTTCATAGTTGTTCACCAAGTAAGAACCAGGTTTTGGCTTCGGTTATTTTCACTTTAACAAGTTGACCAATCAAGGATTTGTCTCCTTTAAAGTTAACGAGTTTATAATGTTTGGTGTATCCAGCTAGTATTGCGTCGTCATGCTTGCTTTCTCCGTCAACGAGTACTTCGACTACAGTCCCAAGAAAACGGGCGTTACCACGTTTATAGCCTTGGTTTACGATGTCATTTAATCGTTGTAAGCGGTCTTTCTTCTCTTTCATTGGGGTGGTGTCTTCATAAGTAGCAGCAGGGGTGCCTTCTCTAGCAGAAAAGACAAAGGTAAATGCGCCTTCAAAGCGAGATTTTTTAACAAGATCCAGCGTTTCTTGGAAATCGGCTTCAGTTTCTGTTGGAAAGCCAACGATGATGTCTGTGGTAATTGAGGCATCGGGGATGGCTTTATAGAGTTTACCCACAAGTTCTAAGTAAGATTCTTTGGTGTATTTACGGTTCATTTTCTTTAACACGGCATTGCTTCCTGATTGAACAGGTAAGTGAATATGGGGCATTAAGTTGCCACCTTGTTTTAATACGTCAATGGTGGCATCATCAAAATCTTTTGGATGTGATGTTTGAAAACGAATGCGGGCAATGTCTGTTTTATTTAAATCGCTTAGAAGATTGGCGAACGTGTAAGATTGATCGGTGAAATCACGGCCGTATGAATTGACGTTTTGACCAAGCAAGGTGATTTCTTTATAGCCTTCTTTGGCAAGTTGTTTCACTTCTTCGATGATATGTTCGGGTTGTCTTGAGCGTTCTTTTCCGCGTGTATAAGGCACGATACAGTAGGTACAAAACTCATCGCACCCAAACATAATATTAACCCACGCTTTGTGGGTGTAGGTGCGTTTTTTTGGTAAGTTTTCGACAATCGCACCTTCTTCGCTATATACTTCGACAACACGTTCTTTATTATGAATCGCGGTTTCTAAGTATTGCGGAAGTTTATAGATATTATGCGTCCCGAAAATTAAGTCTACATAAGGGTAGCTTTTAAGTAGTTTATTGACGACTTTTTCTTCTTGCGGCATACATCCTGCAATACCAAGTAAGAGATCTGGGTTGTGGCGTTTGTATTGTTTTAATCGTCCAAGTTCACCGAAAATGCGGTTTTCAGCATTTTCTCTAATGGCGCAGGTATTTAAAATAATAATGTCCGCGTCTTTTGGGGCGTCCGTTGGGGTAAACCCAAGGCGTTCAAATATCCCTTTCATGATTTCCGAGTCTGCTTCATTGCCTTGGCAGCCGTAAGTCATAAGTAGGTAATGTTTGCCTTCACCAATGTTTTGGATGTTGGTGATGTCTTTGGCGTCGATAATATCGGTAACGTGCGTTTTGCGTTTACGCGCGTCTTTGATTGATGGTTTTTTAAAGTATTTGGAATAGTCTTTCATGGTTTCACCTAATTTGTTTTATGAATGTGGGTTATGGTTTGCATTGTGGTATCAATTAAGACAGCATTAAATTGTAATGCTTTGTCGTTAGATGGTTTTAATCTGACAGGGGTTTTGGTTAAAAACTTTTCTAGTACTAAGTCCTTATCAGCACCTAAGATACCGTATTTGACCCCAGTCATTCCAATATCGGTTATGTAGAGTGTTCCTTTTGGTAGTCGCATAGCATCGGCAGTAGGAACATGGGTATGCGTCCCAACAACTGCCGTGACACGGCCATCAAGATAGTGAGCTAAAGCCAGCTTTTCACTTGTAGCTTCAGCATGCATATCAACAATGATGATGTCTGCATCAAGGGTATCTAAAACGTCATCCATTGCCTCAAAAGGACTATTTAATGGATCGTTCATGAATACTTGGCCCATCACATTGATAATGGCGACGGTGTCTTGGTTGTATTTAATCACCTTGACGCCTTCTCCCTTGGTGGTTTTAGGGTAGTTGATGGGTCTTACAATGTTGGCATCATCAATATAGTCATTGAGCTCGCTTTTGGAAAAGCTATGATTTCCTAAGGTAATCATCGCTGTTCCGTAGCGCATCAATGCCTTGTATTCTTGTTCTCTTATACCTAAACCATCAGAGACATTTTCTCCGTTGATAATGAGCATGTTGTAGTTAGTGTCTCGTTTGACTATAGGTAAGAATGTATCAAGGGCTTCTAGGCCTTTATTGCCATAGACATCCCCTATAAATAATAGTTTCATCGGTTTAGCTTCTTTCTAGTACCTTAAAATAATCTGGTATTCGGAGTAAAAATGGGTAATCCCAAAATGTATTGTTGTGGATCATGGTTTGTATGTTGTCTAAAGATTCGTAGCGTACGGCCAATACTTCCTTTGGATCGATGGTAATGGCGTTTAAATCAACATCCTTTTGGATGTGAAACACAGTGGTGATAGTGTGGAACTCTAGGCGTCTACTAGTAAAGGTATCAAGGACAGTTAAATCATTTTTCTTAAATGTGATACCCAGTTCTTCATGGAGTTCTCTTAGTGCAGCTTCGTGTGCGGTTTCACCTTGCGTGACGGCACCAGTGGTAATCGCCCATTGATGGGGAATAGCATCGTCTTTTTTGGCGCGTTTTTGAATTAAATATTCTCCGTTTGAATGTTCAATCCAAACATGGATAATTTTAATATACTCATGGGCTTTAAGCGGTGTACCGCGTTCGATGGTTTTCCCTGTTTTATTACCGTCTTTATCGTATACATCAAAATATTCCATGGGTCACCTCAAATGAATAAGCCTTCCATATGGAAGGCTTTTTATGTTATTTTGCGATATCTTGTGCACGTGTTTCTCTAATAACTGTAACTTTAATCGTACCTGGATACGATAAGTCTTCCTCAATTTTATGTTTTATATCTCGAGCGAGTTTGTGGGCTAAGGTATCATCAATTTGGTCTGGTTTAACCATGACACGGACCTCACGTCCCGCTTGAATTGCATACGCTTGATCAACCCCATTGAAGCCTGTTGAAATGGTTTCAAGTTGTTCTAGGCGTTTTATGTATGAATCGAGTGATTCACTACGTGCCCCTGGTCTTGCGGCACTGAGTGCATCAGCAGCAGCAACTAAGACAGCGATAATTGTCCGTGCTTCTTTTTCACCATGATGTGATTCAATCGCATCAATGACGGCAAGGGGTTCTTTATAACGGTTACAGATATTTGCGCCAATTTCCACATGAGACCCTTCAATCTCATGATCCACAGCTTTACCAATATCATGTAAGAGTGCAGCACGACGTGCAAGTATTTCGTTTTCGCCGATTTCTGCGGCCATTTTGCCAGCTAAGAATGCACATTCTACGGAATGTCTAAGGACATTTTGTCCGTAACTGGTTCTAAAGTGTAAGCGTCCAAGTAATTTAACTAAGTCAGGATGGACTTTTCCAATACCAACCTCAAAAACAGCTTCTTCTCCTTTATCACGGATAAAACGATCGATTTCTTCGCGGGTTTTTTCCACAACTTCTTCGATGCGTCCTGGGTGAATACGACCGTCTGATACTAACGCTTCGAGTGATCGTTTAGCAATCTCACGTCTAATTGGGTCAAATCCACTTAAGACGACTGCTTCTGGGGTATCGTCGATAATTAAATCGACACCAGTTAAAGCTTCAATGGTTCTAATATTGCGACCTTCACGTCCGATAATACGACCTTTCATATCATCGTTTGGTAAGGTTACTACACTAACGGTACGTTCACTTGTTACATCTTGTGCGTATTTTTGCATTGCGAATGCTAAAATATGTTTCGCTTTTTTGTCTGCTTCGTGTTTCGCTTCTTCTTCTTGTTCTTTTACATATTGGGCAAGCTCATGATTCATCTCTTCTTCTACTCGTTTGAAAATCAAGGTGCGTGCCTCTTCTACTGACGTTTGTGCAATTTCTTGTAATTTTACGTTTTGTTCTTCAATCAAACTCTCAAGTTTGCTACTTTCTTCATCTAAAGCTCGTTTTCTCTGTTCAAGCGCCTCTTCTTTACGGTCAAGGTTCTGTTCACGTTTATCGAAATTAAGCGAACGGTTATCTAACACTTGTTCGCGTTGAATTAATTTATTCTCTTGATTCGATATTTCACGCTTTCTTTCCTTGATTTCTTTATCAAGTTCTAGTCTTTGATTGTGAATTTCTTGTTTTGTTTCAAGAAGGGTTTGTCTTTTGTTTTGTTCTGCGAGTTTCTGTGCATCATCAACAATTTTTTTCGCTTGAGCTTGAGTTTTTTCAAAGCCTTTTTCAACAACAATCGCTCGTATGACTACACCGAGGATTGTTCCAATCATAAATAAAAGCAAACCGGAGATGATTAATATAACAGCTTCCATATTAATGCCTCCGTTTCATATTCGTTTTTGATTACCGTTTATCTTATTAAATACTATATTAAAAAGTGAGTAGAATATTAGTTTTACCGTTTTATTATACATGACTGACAGGGGCTAAGTCAATGAATATTCATTGTTCATTGACTCTAAGAACAATAAAAAAACGCATAAGATAATTCTCATGCATTTTTGTGTTAGATAGAGAGTTTTTCACGAATCGCTTTACTAAGGGTTTCAAGCAATTCTGGATGTTCTTCTAAATAGACTTTAACATTTTCTCGACCTTGGCCGATTTTATCATCTTCATAAGAAAACCATGATCCTGCTTTCTTAACTAAATCGTATTCTACGGCTAAATCAAGGACTTCTCCAGTGCGAGATATACCTTTTCCGTAAATTAAATCCACAACCGCAGTTTTAAACGGTGGGGCAACTTTGTTTTTAACGACTTTAATGCGGGTTTTGTTTCCGATTGCGTCGTTTCCAATTTTAATTTGTTCGCTACGTCTAATGTCAATCCGTATAGAACTGTAAAATTTAAGGGCACGTCCACCAGATGTTGTTTCTGGGTTTCCAAACATAACCCCAACTTTTTCTCTAATTTGATTAATAAAAATACACACGGTATTTGATTTGCTAATCGCACCAGATAATTTACGCATCGCTTGACTCATAAGACGGGCTTGTAATCCGACATGACTGCTTCCCATATCACCGCGAATCTCAGCTTCTGGAACTAACGCAGCAACACTATCGATAACGATAACATCAATCGCATTACTGCGGATTAATGCTTCGGTAATTTCTAATGCCTGTTCACCAGTATCAGGTTGAGAAATAATTAAGTTATCAATATCAACACCTAAATTTTTAGCATATTTAGGATCAAGGGCATGCTCAGCATCAATAAACGCTGCATAGCCACCAGCTTGTTGTGCCTCTGCAATGGCATGAAGTGCAAACGTGGTTTTCCCTGATGATTCTGGTCCGTACATTTCAATGATGCGGCCTTTCGGGTAGCCACCAATACCTAATGCTTCATCTAAGGCGAGTGATCCACTCGAAATTTTATCCATATTTTTTGTTCCGGCATCTTCACCAAGAACCATAATTGAGCCTTTACCATGTGCTTTTTCGATATCTTTCATTGCGATATCTAATGCTTTTCTTCGATCATCTTTTGCCATTTATATAGCCTCCTATTCGTTTTCATAATACGAATGTTGTGTTGGTTTTTCTTTATTTTGTTTTAAAAATAATTGAGCGATTTTTATAAAAGTATTCAATCCCAGAGATTATTGTGAATGCGACGCCGATATATAATAAGCTGTGTCCTATATAAAATACGGCTGTGCCAAAGCTTGGATACGTTAATAATAAGACTAACGCAATCATTGTACTCGCGGTTTTTACTTTACCAAGGTTTGATGCGGCAATGACATCACCTTCACTCATCGCAACTAAACGGATGCCTGTGACGATAAATTCTCTTGCTAAGACAACAAAAACAATCCACATAGAAATGACTTGTACATCCATTAAAATGAGTAACGCAGCCATCACAAGTAATTTATCTGCAAGTGGATCAGAAAACTTCCCAAAGGTTGTTACTAGTCCGTGTTTACGGGCAATGTATCCATCTAAAAAGTCTGTAAAAGCGGCAATAATAAATAGTGATAAAATCACTAAATTATACATATTTGTAGATGCTTTATCCGGATTTACATAGTATAAAATAATTAAAACTGGAATGATTAATATTCGTAACATTGTGAGTTTGTTCGGTAGATTCATGTAGCCACCCCTTTCTAAATTATTATACCATAAAGGCCAATCACCAACAATAAAAAACGTGGTTATTTATTGCCTTAATTAAATTAAAAAACGGAACTCAGTTCCGTTTTATGGATTTTTTTATTCTTGTAATGCTGGATTATGATTGTGTTGCTTTTTAAGCGCGTTTTGACTAAGCATTAACAAGATGAATGCAAATAAGAACATGCTCGCTGAAATATCAAAAACCAGTCTTGGGTTATAGTCATAAATGAACCCTGCAAACAGCGGTCCAATCACCATTCCAATACTAAAAAACATCTGTCTAACACCCATAATGGTGCCATATTTTTCGTCTTTAGCATTGAGTGATATATAGTTTTGTTCTAGTGGTTGGAAGATAGATTTTAATACAACATAACCCATATATAAGCTATACAAAGCAAGCATGGCGTCATTGGCTCTAAAAACAAAGAAGATAAGAATTGCTGAAGGTATTTGTAACCATTTCATAATCGCAAAATTACGTCTTAGTTTTAACAACAGTGGTACAATCACAAAATTGGTGAACATGCCCACAACCCCAGTAATCATAACGAACACACCTAGTGTTCCTGTTGATTTACCTAAATCTATTGTAATATAGGCATCGACATATTTTGTTAAATTGGTTGCGGCAATGGTCGCAAGGGTTAAGGCGAGTAAAAACATAATGAGTGATTTATCCATTTTAGCCGCTTCTTTCATATGGGTTATAAAATGGGCCTTTGTTGTTGCTTGTGCGGCTTTTGGTTCTTTCATCGTTACGAAGATGAACAGCGCATAAAGCGCATTTGCGCCTGCTTGAATATAAAATACTTCTTTAATAAAAATATCACCAAGTAACCCACCAAATAAATATCCAATCGTCGTTCCTAAGGCGAGCATAGCAGCAGTAATTGACAAATATTTTGCCCGTTCTAATTTTGGACTAAGCGCAATAACATGACTAAGCAATAACGTCACGGCTGCTGAGACACTAAAGCCTGAAAAGAACCGAAAAAATGTCATCCAAGCAGGATGGGTTACCGTTACGAACATAATTTGTCCAAAACTATAGCCCAATAGACCCAAAACAATAAAAATTCTTTTTTGTTTGCGGTCGCCTAAAATACCCCACAACGGAGCCCCGACCAATAGTCCTAAGGACATTGCCGAAAAAAAGAAGCCAAACATATATTTAGGAATTTCCAAGATGTCTACCACAAAAACTGGGGTAACCGCATGGCCTAAATTGTGTATGGTTCCTTGTATTAAATAATAACTAATTGTAATGTATAAAAGTTTTTTCATGAAATCACCAAATCACTTAAAAAGTACAGGATGCCTGTACTTTAATCATTTGTGACGTTATGATATACGTTTTGTACATCATCAACATCATTAATCATTGTCATAAACTTATCGAATAAGACCTTATCTTCATCAGATAATGTAATCTCTTCGCGGGCAAACCATCCGGCTTCGGATTCAGTTACTTCAGCGCCTTCTAATGATTCAATGGCTTGTTCGATATTATCAAGCGCAAATCCAGCTGCGGTAATGAGTACTTCGCCATCAACTTCTTCAATATCTTCTACATCAATATCATTTTCTAAAAGATGTTCTAATACCGTTTCTGCATTGGCACCTTTGACAGTTACATAACTAACGTGTTCGAACATGTGTTCAACTGATCCGTTAACGCCCATCTTCGAGCCGATTTTAGTAAAACACGCACGAACTTCGCTGACCGTACGGTTGATGTTGTCGGTTAACGTGTCCACAATAAATGCACTACCAGATGGTCCGAACCCTTCATAACGTTCTTTATGGTAGTCTTCTCCACCAGCGCCTTCAGCTTTTTCGATATTACGTTTAATAATATCCATTGGAACTTGTTCTTTTTTTGCACGCTCAATAAGGTGTTTAAGGGCTAAGTTAGATTCTAAATTAGACCCACCATTGCGCGCACACATATATATTTCTTTTCCAAAGCGTGAATACAGTTTGCTTTTTTGTAAGCCTGTTTTCATCATCGAGGCTTTTCTTACTTCAAATTTTCTTCCCATATTATCACCATTTTATAAATTTTCTTCTATGTATTATACACGGTTTAGTTATCTTTTAAAACAGTTTTTGTTTTTTCTAATGTAACAAGTTCCATTTTATAAAGCGTTCCGAGTGCCCGCTTAAATGCAGCTTTCGACATATGAAACTGTGCAAAAATATCTTCTGGTGATGATTTATCACCAAGATTTAATACACCGTCGTGTGTTTTTAAGTATGCTAATATCGCTTCAGCATCTTTAGAGATCATAATCTCTTTTTGTTCGATAAGCGTTGCGTTATAGTGTAACTCATCTTTTTCAATTGTTATGGTTGCAGTTACTTGTTCACCTAAGCGGTGGTCAGACCGTGCATGTTTATAGTATACAAAAATCTCATGACCAGCTTCTGTATATAAGACCAATCCTTCATCCGCAATATAAAATACGTAAGCTTCAACACTATCGCCGACTTCTAACTTGGCTTCTGGAGTAAAATAGTCAAACATTTTAAACCGACTAACAGGTTTTGCACTTAACTGATTTCTCCCTGATTTCATATAACAAAAAAGTCGATCACCTTTGAGTGGCCACTGTTTTTTAAGCACAGGTAAATCATCACGTGATACAAGCATATCTTTATCTAATCCCACATCAACAAATACCCCAAGTCCAAATTTCGCATCAACAACGTCAACTAACGCCGCAGTATGAAGGTCGATTTTTGGTTTATGCATAGTGGCTACGATTTGTTTATTATGGTTCGCATAAATAAATACTTCTACGGTCTCTTGTAGTGTTAACGGTTTCGTCGCATCTTTTTTAGGTAGTGCTAATGTAATTTTGTCTTTTTGTACAATGTACTGACTAGATTCAACTTTTATCACTGTGAAAAACTGATAGGTTCCTAGTGGTATATCAATCATACAATCACCTCAATAGCGTATTATATCAAATCATTGATTAAAGTACACGTATAATGTTTTCTTTTTAGTCGATATGTGTTGCTTTTTACCATGCACTTTGATAAAATATAGTCGCTTAACTTGATAACGGAGGTGAAAGAATGGCAAACTCAAGACAACAACTTAAAAGAGCACATACCAACGAAAAAAGAAACTTACGTAATAACATGTTTACTTCTAGCTTAAGACGTTCAATTACACAAGTTAAAAACTACGTTGAAGCAGGCGAAAAAGAAAAAGCGTTAGATGCGTTTAATACAGCAAATAAAAAATTAGATAAATCTTTAGCAAAAGGCATCAACCATAAAAACAAAGTCGCAAGACAAAAATCACAACTTCAAAAAATGATTAATTCACTATAACAATGAAAAATCGTGCCTACGCACGATTTTTTTTTGTGGGTTTTTTACATAAAAGAAATACTAGCCGTTCCCATGAACATTCCAAATACGACTTGAATGATAACACCCCACAGTGCCCCTTTGCCTGCACTAAGTGAGGCTCTTGGACGGTCTTCTTTCCAAACAAGATATAAGATAAGTCCGACCAGTGGGAAGAAAAACCCGAGTACGGCCTAGTCTAATGTATCGCCCTCTACGGGAACATTTCTACTTGGTTGTTCTTTTAAACGGTGTCCACATTCTAAACACACTTCTTGATTTGGTTTTACTTCAGTTCCGCAATTTGCACAAAATTTTGCCATAGCTTGTATTCTTCTTATATAGTATTATTTTGTTGCATTGTTATTAAAATAGATTTCCGATTTCGGGTATCTGAGAAATCATCATGGACACGATGTATACAACACCTACAAGAAAACCAACAAGTCCACCTATACCTGCACTTTTTGCGTTTTTGGGTTTGTTTTCTTTCCAAGCCAAGTATAAAACAAGTCCAGCAATAGGCACGAAAAAGCCAAGTACAGCCCAACCGAAAGTGCCCGATGCTTCATATATCTGTTTTCTTACTTTTAATTGATTACCACATTGTAAGCATACGTCTTGATCTTCATTTACTGGATTGCCACAGTTTGAACAATATGCACCCATAATAAGATAATCCCCTTTAACAATAATTTATATTTTTAGTTCTCTTAAAAATATAAAGCAGCTGGTGCAACTGATAACATTAATGTTATCGCAAATGCAATAAATACAGCATTGACCACGACAGATACTAATGCGCCTTTACCAGCACTTAGTGAGGCTTTAGGTCGCTCATCTTTCCAAACTAAGTACAAAATCAATCCAACAATAGGAAAGAAAAATCCCAGTACAGCCCATCCAAAGGTGTCGCCTTCTACAATATAATTGGTCGAAGTTAATCTATGTCCGCACTGTAAACAGACATCTTGTGTTTCCTTAACTTCGCTACCGCAATTTGAACAATATTTAGCCATGATTTTTATCCTTCCTTCTTCTTACAAGATAGACAAACGCACTATCGAATAGACTTTTAAATGTCGTGCGCTCTACACGGTTTAAAATAATATAACTAAGTTGATATCCAAGCATGTAAGCAATTAAATCACGAATATAAAAATTTCCAATACCGATTAATTGCAGGCTTTCAAAAAGAACAAATGGAACAATAATCCATTGAAATAGTTGTCTTGCTTCATGTAGTGGAAACCGCACGATATGAATCACAATAAGAAGCATCATAAATATCATAATTACACTAATGAAGTCACCAAAAGTTTGAATGAACGTATCAATGATTATATTGTTGTGTTCAGTCATGATAGGTGTAATAGTTATCACGCGCATGAACAGACGATTTAAGATAACGTCGCTAGGTTTAAATAATCC
The DNA here is from genome assembly GCA_964643385.1 of uncultured Candidatus Izemoplasmatales bacterium. Lineage (GTDB taxonomy): Bacteria > Bacillota_I > Bacilli_A > Izemoplasmatales > Izemoplasmataceae > SLQR01. The sequence continues at coordinate 10,748 of CAZXSS010000008.1, read as the reverse complement.
ATAAAATACCAATGCGGCAAGACTTAAGACAATCAAAATACTACTATATATAATTATCCGGTTGGTTCTTGATAGTGGGGGTTTTGGATAGTGCATTGCGCACATTAGTGGTGATGCATCTATAGCAGTGTTGCTGTGGGAAAACTCTCGTCTCATAAACATCCCCCCTATTGATAGATAGTGTCAAAATATATACTAGTGAAACCGACTCCATAATGTAAAATAGCGAACGATTTCAATAAGATTAGTCAAGATAAAAAAGATTGAAAGTGTTAAAGCAATAAAATACATTTCTTTTGAAACCTGTCTATTGTTGTTTTCTAAAATAGCAATTATGCCAACTGTGAGCGCCAACAATAACATAAAGATAGCAGGCACTAGCAGACCAAGGACGTACCCGAATTGGATAGAATATAAAAACGATCGAAAGAGATTAATAAAAAATACAATTACAAAAAATCCGATAATAGCAATAGCAGTTTTTGACATCGCTTGATAGCGCGTCACCTGCGGTGTTGCCTTTTCATGAACCAGTTTGCCACAAGACAAACAAAAATCCGCATCTTCTTTTAGCGGTTCGCCACAATGTGGACAATAGTTTTCCATGTTAATACCCCCTGATAAGTTTTTTTTGCTCATAAACTATAATAGTTTATAAATAAGCAAAAGTAAATAGGCTACTATAGAAATTTATTTTTTAGTAATGCGATGAAGCAATTAGTTAACAAAAAAACAGCCTTATTAGATAAGACTGCTTTTATACATTTAGCTATCGTAATTATGTACTAAGAATGAATAGTTCTAGACCAATTTTTTTATCTATTCGGCCTGTTTTTATTTGGTAGTCTAAGTTTTCTAAATATTTGAGATGGGTTTTAATGTCATCAACATGGACAGTTTTAGCATTTTGAACCATATAGTATGCGCGTCCACTTGAGACGTTATAGTAGTTTTGTACGTCTGATTGGGTTTTGCCTTGTTCTAGTAGAATACTAACATGAAGGAGTTCACGATATTTATTGACAATAATTGAGAGTATTCTTAAAGGGTCTTCACTGTATAAAACCAAATCATTATAGACTTCTAACGCTTTTTTTTGATCGCGTCTTAATAAAGCATTGGTAATTTCATATACATTGTCTTCAATATTTTTGGTGATGACTTTTTTTATCATATCTAAATTAATATGGGTTTGGTCACTTGCATATAATAACAGTTTACGCATTTCTAAATAGGCAAATTCTGTACTATGTGAGACGCGTTTGATAAATTCATCTAAGGCATCATTATCAATATGCATAGATTGATTTCCTACTTGGCGTTTTGCCCAAGACACAAGATCTTGTGATGATTTAAGTTTGCATTCGATGATTTTATGTTTTTTTAATGCTTTGACAATGGCCTTACGTTGATCTAATTGGCCAATGGTTGTAGAGAGAATTAATACGGTACTTTCAATTGGGTTAGTAATGTATTTTGCAAGATAATCGATATCATGATTTAACGTTTTTTTCTTTTTTTCATTACCTAAGAATGTTGCATTTTGGATGATGACCACTTTTTTTTCGCTCATGAAGGGAATTGTCATGGCATCATTGATGGCGTCTTGTAGTAAGACTTCGTCTAAGTCATAATAAGAAGTGTTATACTCATCAAAATCATATTTCTTTATGACTTGTTTAATCTTGCTTTTTATATAAAATGCGTCTTCTCCGTAAAAGGTTAAAATTGGTTCGTTCATTGTATGCACCTCAATCCTTACATGGACTATTTTACCATAGTTTATGGGTTTTTATGGTGTTTTTTTACGCGTTTACCAAAATAATAGGTGAAGGTGATGGTTCCTTCTTCTTTTGTTTGATATAAAGGGATATCACGGACGCTAAATTTATCTACGATGCTTTCAGATGGATGATTAAACATATTGTTTTGATGGGCGCTGATGATGGCAGTCTTTGGATTTACATGGTCTAAAAATCGATCCGTTGTAGAGGTGTTTGACCCATGATGAGCAACCTTTAACATCGTAACATCAATTGGATAGTCTAAATAGTAGGGCTCTACTGGAGATTCGATGTCACCTGTAAATAAAATAGTTTCCTTATCAAATGAGACAGTGAATACTAAAGACTGATTATTTGGGTCCTTAAATGGATGGTTAGGAGTGAAAAACTGTAAGGAAAAATTACCACAGGTGATTGATGGTGTTGTAGGTGCTGTATCAATTATGGTATGAACTGCATATGTGGCTAGTAAAGGCTCAAGCATACCATTATGGTCGTTATGATCATGTGTTACTATAAGCATATCTAAATGTGTCACACGATGCGTTTTAAGGGCTGTAATCAATTTATTTTGCGGGTCATCACTCCCTGTATCAATCAAAATATTGCATTGATTAAAGCGATCTTGTAAGAGAATGGCATCTCCGTTCACATGAAAAAATGTGACACGTTGTGTTATGGATAGAAACGGCAGTAAAATGATGCATAATACAAATAATGAAAAGATAGAAGCGCGCTTAAAAAACGTTTTGTCTTTATTGGTGTGCATCATATAAAAAAATAAACTATAGTAAACAAGGATAAGGATTTTTGAATTAAATACGATTGGTAGGGATGGAATAAGTGTGTTCATAAAGATCACTGTATGTTCAAAGAGTGTAAGAGAAACTCTATAGAGTGACTCAATAAATGGAAATATAAAGGTGATATAGGTGAGCGGTAATATAATAACACTTGTATAAAAGACATATATTATATTAAACATAATGGTAAAAGGGTGAATAGACTGATTAAACTGCGCAATGATGGGGATGGTTGATACAAACGCAAAGATGCTTACGTATAATGACTGACTAATCCGCGATTTGTTTGCAATGAGTGGTTGACTTAAAAAGAGTATCGCGGTAACTAAAAAGGTTAAAATAAATCCTTGATGATAATAGATAAACGGATTAATGAGTAATAGTGTTACTGCTAATAAGGCGAGTATATCGATGGGCGTCATTTTTAAATGATAATATTTATTTATCAATAATGCACCCATCATTAAACTCGCTCGAACAATAGATGGTGTAAAGGCTGTAACGACCATATAAAGAAATAAAATGACTGATATTGTAAAAATTTTTATAGCCTGCGGCGTTTTAAGCTTATTTAACGTAAAACTTAAAAACAATGTTAATAAACTTACATGTAGTCCAGATATCGCAAAAAGATGGGCTATACCAAGGCTACTTGTGGCTGTGTTCACCTCTTCGTCCATCGTTGATTTATCGCCTAATATAAACGCACGCATATATGGTGCGGTCGTTTCAAAGTGACTATTTATATAGGTTTTTGTGATGTGCGTCAGTTTGTATAAATGCCACGTATCACCTGTAATGTTAATCTCATCTGGATAATAATATCCAGCGATATTTTGTGATGTTAAATACCGAGCATAGTTAAATTCTCCGGGCATGGTTGGTGGGTCCATCGGCTTGAAGGTCCCTTCGATATAAAGCGTTGTCCCCGGGGTCATATTTGGTAGGTCTTCATCATAGAGAATGAGTTTTGTGTTATTGGTTTTAATGATGGCTTTTGTATTGTCATCGGCAAGTTCTAAAACGGTGGCATCAAGGGTGCTTGTGATGGATGGTGTTGTCTCTTTTATTCTTATAAGAGCATAGCTAGCAACCAGCAATATAACAACAAAAACAAGGGGTTTTGAAAACTTAAAAAGATAACTTAAATAGAGGATGAAAAGTAAGATAAACAGCGGGTTTTCATACTGTAAAAACCATAAAGAAAGCGCAATAATATGGTGGTGATACTGGCCTCTAAAGTCGAATAAGTGGACGTATCGTCTCATAGGTACTGACGCCGATGTTTGTGACATTGAGTAATTCATCTAGTGTGGTAAATGGTCCATTGGACGTGCGATAATCAATAATATGTTGTGCCGTGACACTGCCAATTCCTGGCAGTGTTTCTAATGTTGTCTTACTGGCTTCGTTAATCGAAATGGCATCGTTTGTATTTTGATCGTTATTATTGGAATCTGTCGGATTGGTTTCTTCAATGCTGGGGATGATGATATGCCGTTCATCGGTTAGTGTTTGAGCCAAGTTGATTGCATGATTATCGGCGTTTTTAGTTAGTCCTCCTGCTTGAGTAATGACTTGGTATAGTCTTGTGTTTTCTAGGACTTTATACACACCAGGATTTTTTACTTCACCGCTTATATAAACAATAATATAAACCGTTTCTGGTGCTTCTAAGGTTGCTTGAGAATAGGTTGATGATTCACTTAATGGGTGGGTTTTGTTTCCTAATTGATTAAAGACGATGCTAAGTGCGGTGATGATTATGAGGACCATTGAGATTGTTAGTATTTTTATGTATTTTGGCATAAAAAAACACTCCTTTCATATGTATAATAATAGCGGAGTGTTTATTCTTCTTTTTTCTTAAAAACATAAATTACACGTGAATCTAAATCAGTGCTTTCTATAAGCGTTAAGTCTTTTAGTAAGTCTAATATCACTTCATGTTGGTAAAAATATTCTTGATGGGTGGCGGTTTCACCATCTATAGTGATGGTATGTTTAATGGTATGATTGTTTGTAGCTGTTGCATGCCAATGGACTGTATGGTCTTTTAATGGAATTATCTCTTCATAATCTTTCAAGATGTCATAGTAAGATTCTTTTAAAATATCAAAGATAAATATTCCATTAGTCTCTAGGGCATGAATAACATTATCTATGGCTTGTTTAATGGATGCTATGTCTGATAGATGATTGATGACATCAATTGGCATAATAATGGTTTTAAATGTCCCAAGAAAAGGTATGGTTACATCGTGTTTTAATAAAGTGATATTTTGATTTAAGGTACCAGCAATATAACTCGCAACTGTCAACATTTTCTCATTGGTATCAAAGGCAGTGACAGTGTAGCCCGCTTGGCTGAGTGTGCGAGATAAATAGGCCGTTCCGCAACCAACTTCTAGTAAGGTACTAGGCGTTGTGTGGCGGTATATAAGGTCTTCATAGATTGCGTATAAGACATCATCCATGCAGTGTTCATAGTAAGGCGCTAAGATGTGGTAGGTGTTCATACTTTGTCAATGGGGATGGTATCAATATCCATCCACATTTTTTCAATGTTGTAGTGATGGCGTTCTTGTTCGGTGAAGATATTGACGATGATATCAAATGCATCAATTAATACCCAGCTTTCGCTGTTTGCGCCTTCAATACTTTTAATTTCGTATTCTGTTTTTGATAAAGCTTCTTTGATTTGGTTGATACTGGCTTTTAGTTGGCGTGTATTACTCGCTGTAGAGAGAATGAAATAGTCAAAAAATGGACTTTTCTCACGCATATCATATACTGTGATATCTTTGAGTTTTAAATCATCTAATGCTTCGGTAATTACTTGTATTTTTGTCATTTATTTTCCTCCTTTTTGTGCGTAATAGGTGTGTGCGTGGTAGGCAATATTCGGAATGGTTTCTTGTCTTTTTTCATAGAGTGTAATCGATAAATCAATCGCTTTAAACACGGCTTTATCTAAATCATTAAAGGCAATTTCTCTAACAATGACACATGAAGGGTAGAGTCTATGGGGTTCGATGAAATCGCTAATAAAGAGAATTTTTTCAAGCAAGGTCATATTAGGTTTGCCAACGGTATGGGCTTCTATCGCACTTAATATCTCTTTATCTTTGATGTTATAGTGTTCTTGCGCGATGATTGCCGCGGTGTAGGCGTGATAAAGCGGTGGTGTGAATGCTGTGATGATGTGGTCTTTGTTATGTGCTTTTAATATATTGATGTGTGTATGTGTTGGGTAATGTTTGGTAATGTCATGTAAGTAACTGGCAAGTGTTAATTTTGTTAGATCGGCACCATACAGTTTGCCAAGCTTAAGTGCGGTTTCTTTTACCCCATAAATATGACTAAGTCTCATCACATCATGTATATAGTATTTTTTTAAATCGCTTTTGATGCGCTCAATCATTAGATTAACGCCTCGCGTTTATAAGGATGAATGCCTTTTGGTGTATGGACCGTTATGGTACCTTTTCCTAAAATACTGATGAAAGCGTATCCCGGAATGACGATATCAATTTTTTCGTGCGCTTTAAAGGCAAACGATTTTTTCTCTCGTTTAACCTCAGGATCGCGCTCAAATGGTGGCGTCAATAATGTTTTTTTATGCGTTGTATAAAATTCATTTGCGCCTTCAAGTTTGCGCCTATGAATATCAATAGCATCAGCCATATAGACGATAAAGTTTGAGCGTGCGCCTTGGTCAAAATCAAGTTGTACTAAACCACCTAAGAAAAGGGTTTGTCCTTCGTTTAGTTGATAAACGCGTGGTTTGATTTCTTTCTTGGGTTGAATAAGTTGGTAGGTCTCATTTGATACGACAGTGGCGATATGGTTTTTATTATATAAGCCTGGAGTGTCATACAGAGTTTGATCTTCAAAAGGTATGGCGATAAAATCTTGGGTTGTTCCTTGGGCATTTGATTCGGTGATTAATGCTTGTCTTAGTTCTGTGGATGCTTGTAAGAGGGCATTGATCAAGGTGCTTTTTCCTACATTTGTGGCACCAACCATGTAAATGTCACGGCCATTACTTAAACTATACATTTTATCAATCATGGCATCGATATGATATTTTTTATGGGCACTAACCATCATAACATCAATGGCGTGGACGTTGTTGTTTCTTAGGTATTTTTTAACACGGTATCTAAGTTTATTATCATGGACAGTTTTTGGCAGTAAGTCACGTTTATTAACGAGAACTAAGGTATCGTTATTGCCAGTTAATTTATGGATTTGTGGCATCATAGATCCTTCTAAATCAAAAGCGTCTAATACTTTGACGATTAAGACATCTTTTTCAGCAATCGACTGGATTAAGCTATTATACGCTTTTGGTTTAAGTACTGATGGAATGATGTCTCCGTAATTGCGTATACGAAAACACCGTTGACATAGTATCATGTCATCAGTATCAAGAGATTTTGGGGTGTAAAACGGGGCATCTTTATCGGTGTTTTGTAAGGTGCCACCACACCCTATACATACATGTTTATCCATTTATCCTCGTCTCCAAATGTAGTGCTTGATAGGTTTTAGGGTATTTTCTTTTAATTTTTTTAAGCATGTTGTTTTCCACTAAACGGTTAAATTTTGTGTACCATTTTTCCGATCTTTTTTTAATCGGTTTAACTAAAATACATTCTAATTTTGATCGTTTTGCGCCGTAGACATCGGTCATCAATTGATCACCAATCACAAGTATTTCTTCTTTCTCGTGGAATTGTTCGGTTAAGCATTGTGCTTTTTTGAAACCCCATTTAAGTGGTTTCTTTGCGCTAGCCACGTAGGGAACTTTTAAGGCATCTGAGAATGTTTTAATTCGTTTAGTTCCATTATTAGAAATAATAATGGTTTCAAATCCGATGGTTTTTAGGGTTTTGAACAATTGAATCATTTTTTGGTTTGGATGGGTTTCATCATAGGGAATAAGGGTATTGTCCACATCGATGAGTAAGACACGTTTTCCTTCTTCATAAAGCGTTTTATAATCGATGGTAAAGACACTTTCTTCGTGGGATTTAGGGATAAAGTATTTTGTTTTTAAGAAACAATGAATCATGGGGAGAACCTCCTTTTATGTGTACTGTCTATGCAGCGCATTAAATCCTTGGTGGAAAAGTATTTTCCTTAAGGTGTTTAACGTTTGTTTTTTTACTTTATGATCAGGACAAAGCGTGTTTAGGGTGTCATAAAACGCTTTGGAATGATTAGGGTGAATAAAGTGGGCAATTTCATGAGCGTAGATATAGTCAAGTATCGGTTTTGGGTAGTGAACCAGTTCTAGATTAAATGATAGTTTCTTTCCGAGGGGTTGACAACTTCCAAATTTGCTTGTCATATATTGAATATTTGGGGTAATGTTTTCTAAATCGATATGTTTGATGACAGGGTTATAATGGGACGCTAAGGTTTTGATTTCATCATGTAACGTTACTTTTAAAAGCTGATGTAATTGACGCTCGATTGATGCTTTAGAGTTGGTTTGATTTTGAATGATAATTGTATCTTCAGTTATTGCGCTATGTTTTTTACCTTTTTGGATGTTTACGATGTAGGCTTTCCCAAAAATCGTAATTAAAGCGCCAGCTTTGAACTGGGCTTTGATATTAAACATTGGGGTCATTGAACCTAAGACACTTTGATTGGTTTTAATGACTTGGATAATGGCTTTTTTTGTTGTATATTTTGGGGCTGTGACAGTATATGAATCGTTGTTTTTTGGTCTTATAATAATCCGTTTTTGTCTTTTCCTTTTTTGAATATAAAAGGTTTTTTCAGTGCCACTAAGTGTATGTTTAATGATCATAGCGTTCGATAAGTGCTTTCATTAATGTCGCAGCTTTTTTGCTTGATTTTTTTAAGAAAACATTGAAATTTTCTGCTTGATCATCTAAGCCAATGGTGTCTGATATTGCCCGAATAATAAAGACAGGAATTTTAGCGATTTTAGCAACGTGGGCAATGGCTGTCGATTCCATTTCAATGGCGTAGATATTGGTATGCATTTTACGAATGTTTTCTAATGGTTTGATGTCGGTTACAAATTGATCACCTGAAGCGATAAGACCGCTTTTATACGTAAAGCCTTGTTCATCACAAATGGTTTTGGCATAATTTAGTAATGTTTCATCACAGGTGAAAATTGGATCAAAATTGGGAACTTGACCATAATCATAAGAAAACGGGGTCACATCGACATCGTGGTATACTGCGCCTTCTGCTAATACTAAAGTACCGATATGGGTATTAAGTCCACCTGCAACACCGCTATTTAAGAGTAGTTTAATATCAAAATGCTCAATTAACAACGTCGTTGCATAACTTGCGTTAACTTTACCAATGCCTGATAAAATGCAAAAAACACGGTGTCCATTGACGCTGACCTCGTGGATGGTTAAGTGTTTTTTCTTATGGGTTTCTTTACGTGTGGTGAGCTGTAAAAACGCATCGAGTTCTTCTTGCATTGCAAAAATCAATCCTATATGCATATTGTCACCTCATTAGACGAAAAAAAGAATGGATGCCATTCTTTATTTCACGTCAATAATTTTTACTGTGATTTCTTTACTGGCTTCTGTTTTAAAGGTTACAGTATCACCTTTTTTATGACCGATAACGGCTTTACCAACAGGTGATTCATTTGAGATACGGGCATTGAGTGGATCTGCTTCAAGGGTTCCGACAATGCTGTATGTTTTAGGATCATTCCCGTTTATTTGTAGCTCGACGGTTTTTCCAATATTCACTTTTTTTGATGTATCTTCTTTTATGATTTCTGCATGTTTGATGATGTTTTCTAATTCTTTAATACGTTGTTCTATTTGTGCTTGGCGCTCACGCGCTGCATCATAATCAGCGTTCTCACTTAAGTCTCCTTGAGCACGCGCTTCTTTAAGCGCTTCAAGGTTTTCTTCGCGATCGACTGTTTTTAACGTGTGTAATTCTAATTTTAAATCTTCTAATCCTTGTTTGGTTAGTTTGTAGCTATGGTTGTTTTCCATTTTTTAAGACCTCCAGATTGCCTATATATGATAGGTATTTTATCATGTTTTATCATGAGTTACAACTTTTATTCGTTTAAGACTTTGCGTACCATATCATAAGGTGATACTGGGAATGGTACTTTGAGTTTGATGATTTGTTTGGGATGTCTTGCGACATCTAGGGGTTCGCCGTCTTCGGTTGTCATGTTTTTGGCGATAAAGCTTGTGGCTTGGAAGTTGGGACTAAATATTTCTATTAAATCGCCGTCTTCAAAGTAGTTTCGTTGTTCGATGATTGCTTCTTTGGTTTTCGGATTATAAGATTTAACTAAACCGATAAAGGCTTGCGTTGGTTGTTCACTCCGTAAATTATAGAGTTGTTCATCAACGGTTGTCATCCCTTGCATAAATCCGTGTGATGTTAGACGGTTTTCTGCCTTTTTGATATCGAGTAAGTATTTTGGGATATCAACATCTAAATCATCACATAATTCATCGATGAGACGCCGGTAGGTATCAACGACGGTGGCGATATAATGAATACTTTTCATGCGGCCTTCAATTTTTAATGAATCGACGCCAATATCAATTAAGCGGGAAATAAATTTCACCGTTTGTAAGTCTTTTGAACTCATTGAAAAAGGCATGGATACATTAAGTTGTTCGCCGTTATCAAAGATATCATAATCCCAGCGACATGAGTGGGCGCATCCGCCGCGGTTGGCGTCGCGATCTGTCATATTGTTTGAGAGTGTACATTTTCCTGAATAGGATACACACATACCTCCGTGAATAAAGACTTCTAAATCAGCGGTGGTATGGTTTTGTACGGTTTCGATTTCATCTAATGATAATTCTCTAGCTAAAACAATCCGTTTCACACCACGTTCTTGCCAAAACTCGATGGCTTTAGAGTTGGTGATGGATTGTTGGGTTGAGAGATGAATCTCTAAATTTGTATGTTTACGTGCTAGGTCAACAACGCTAGTTGATGCGCATATAATGGCATCAACATCACGGGCTTCTAAGGCTTTTAAGTAGTCTACGAGTCCGTCAAGGTCATCAGTATGCGGAATCACATTGGTAGTGACATAAACTTTACTGTCGTGAGCATGGGCAAATTGGACAGCTTCTTCGATTTCTTTTAAACCGAAATT
>CAZXSS010000007.1:0-39491 GCA_964643385.1 uncultured Candidatus Izemoplasmatales bacterium | reverse complement strand
TCAAAAACAGGATCATCATGGGTAGTAATGCGGTCGATGGTTTCAACTGAGCCACCTTGGTCGATGGCGATATCAACAATGACTGACCCTTTTGGCATACTTTTCACCATATCTTCAGTGATGATTTTTGCGGCTTTTGCGCCTGGGATTAAAATCGTACTAATAACAGCATCCGCTTTTTTCAATGCTTCTTTAAGGTTTAACGGGTTACTTTTTAGGATTTCTACGTCTGTATCAAAAATATCTTCTAAATAACGCATACGGTCCTCGTCTAGTTCAATGATGGTAACTTTCGCTCCAAGACCAATCGCCATGCGGGCAGCACTAATTCCAGCAACGCCACCACCAACAACGACAACAGAGCCTCTTCCTACGCCTGGTACACCAGAAAGCAAGACCCCACGTCCACCGCGATGTTTTTCTAATTGGGTTGCGGCAACAATCGTTCCTCTGCGTCCAGCGACTTCACTCATTGGTCTAAGGAGTGGAAGCGCCCGTCCAACTTGAACGGTTTCGTATGCGATGGCTTTACATTCTGATTCTACTAAACGTCTAGTTAGTTCTTCTTCTGCGGCTAAATGTAAGTAAGTAAATATGATTAAGTCTTTTCTAAAAAAGTCATATTCACTTGGAAGTGGTTCTTTTACTTTAATCACCATGCGTTGCGCCCACGCTTCTTCGGCGCTGTCTACTATCGTTGCGCCAGCTTTTACAAACTCTTCATCACTAATTCCTGATCCAATACCAGCGGTGGTTTCGATAAAGACTTCATGTCCGTGTGCGACTAATACACTTACCCCTGCAGGTGTAATACCTACGCGGTTTTCATTATTCTTAATTTCCTTTGGTACACCTATGTTCATAACTTGCCTCCTAAATTTGTATGATAAGCACGACTATATTTTAACAAAAGGATGTGCTAAAGACAACCAAATTTAGAAAAAAATGTAAGGGCTTTTATAAATGGCTATTTAGCTAGGTATTGTCCCTCTTCTAGGTCCGGAAGTGCATGGACAATAGCAAGTGCAAATGCGGCAATGGCAAGTTGCATTAAGTTCCCAGGAATACTTGCGAATGCAGCTTTGAATGTTGTAAGAAATATCGCTTCAAATAAATAGTATCCAACAACCATAATAACCGAACCAACAGCAAACGCGATAATGTTTTTAACAGTATTTTTTCCTTGACCTTTCTTTGATTGTGCAAGGTAACCGATAGAAAATCCACTTAATAATCGCACCACAAACGTTCCAGGTGCCCAAATAACCCACTCACTAAAAATATCAAATAACGCCATTCCGATTCCGCCTGATAATGCGCCAAACCGTTTGCCGTATTTAAGGGCAATCGCAAAACTCGTTAATGTTCCTAAATGGACAAGTCCCCCTGCACCTAGAGGAAATTTGATGCGAATAAATGTCGATACAAATACTAAAGCAATAAATAATGCAGTAAATACCATTTGTCTTGTTTTCATAAGTAATCTTCCTTTCACTTTTCGTCACTATCTATTATAATGATAATGTGACATGATTATAAGTGTCAGATTATAGCTTTTTCGAGGTGGTCAGATGATAATACGAAAAAACAGTGATAAACCGCTCTATCTACAAGTCTATGACTTTTTTAAAGCGGAAATATTAGCGAAACGTTTAACTAAAGATCAAAAATTACCGTCTGTAAGACAATTGACCCAAACGCATGATATTAGTAAGACAACCGTTGAATCAGCTTATCAACAACTTCTTATTGAAGGGTATGTGAAAAGTATTCCTAAAAGCGGCTATTACGTATTAGATATCGATTCTCTGCCTGATAAACAATCACTTGAACCTATTGTATTTCACCCATCTAAACGCTATCCAAATAGCGGACAACCTAAAGACAGTTTTGATATTAAACCGTTGCGTATTGCTTATCAAAATATTTTATTAAAAAGCAATGCTTCATTATATGCTAACCCAAAACCAGAAGGTGAAACACCACTTCGAAAAACCATTAGAGAATACTTAGTTGGAGAACGTGGGATTAATGCTAACCCTTCACAAATGATTATCGCATCAGGTTTACAAAATCATTTATTAACCTTGTCGATGCTTACTCGTAAACGACGTATTGCCTTTTTAACACCGTTATTTGACCGGGCAAAAGTATTACTAAAACATCTCGGATTCACACTTTTACCGTGTCATTCATTAGATGAAATCATCCGGCACGAACCAGAGTTAATCTACATCTCCCCTAGTAATATTTATCCGAGTGGAGACGTATTGAGTATCCGTGACCGAATTAGCCTTATTGACTACGCGAAAAATAATGATGCGTATATTATTGAAGATGATTATAACTATATTTTTCGGTATAATGCCTATCAAATCCCCTCGATACAAGGTCTCGCAGGCGGGGAACGGGTTATCTACATTGGGTCATTAGCAAGAAACTTAGTACTCAGCATCCGAATCAGCTATATGATTTTACCATTAAGTTTATTAAAGATCTACGCAAAAAGTGATAAATTAGCACAAACTGTTTCAACCATCGATCAACTCGCAGTTGCTGATTATATGATGCAACCAGCCTTTAAAAAACATTTAAAGAAACTTTCTCGGTACTCGAAAAAACAAAATGAAGCCATGCATCAAGCCATTGCACATCTTTCCAAAGAAGCCATTGATATTAGTGGGTTAGACAGTAATCTTCATATACTCATAAAAACCACCAAAGCCATTGCAGATAAAGTACAAAACAAAGCTAAAAAAGGCGGGTTCGCAATAAAAGCTTTTGATAATGAACAGCTTCTCTTGTTGCCTTACAGCGGTCTAACGACAAGCGAGATTCATGATGCCATTGCCTATATTTTCAGTGATTATTTAAAGGAGGATTCTTATGTTAAATAAACAAGGATTTAATGCTTGGGCCAAGTCTTATGAAAAGAAAGTCTACGCCAGCTATAAAAAAGATATCTATCCGTTTTCTGGATACTATGATGTGTTATATGAGATTTATCACACTATTATTGATATCAAACCAAAAAAGGTATTAGATATCGGGGTTGGAACGGGACTACTTGCCTCGGTTCTTTATAATGAAAACATTAAAATTTACGGCATGGATTTTTCAGATGCGATGTTAAAACATGCAAAAATGCGTATGTATAACGCTACACTAAGACCATTTGATATGAATGAGGGATTACATCCTGATTTAAAAGATGTGATGTATGATGTCATTGTCAGCACTTATACCATGCATCATTTACCCATTCAAAAACAAATCGATTTCATACAAGATTTAAAACATAACCTGACAGATAAAGGGGTCATTATTATCGGTGATATTATGTTTAAAGATGAAGCACATAAAAAATCCACTAAAAACCATCCGGATGTTTCATGGGATGATGATGAATATTACCTTGTATATGACATGGTTAAAGATAAGTTACCCAAACACACATTTAAAGCTGTATCAGATTGTGCTGGTATTCTTATATTCACATAAAAATCGCACCCTTAGGGTGCGATTTTTCTATCTTAATATTGCATTATGTGTTTCTTTTAAGGCATTAAGTATGCGGGTAATCTGTGAGTCAATTTCTTCTGCTTTAAGGGTTTTTTCTTTGTTGTTAAAAATCATCCGAATACCAAGAGATTTTTTACCTGATTCCATATGCTTACCGGCATAAACATCGAAAATATCGATATTGATTAACGATTTATTGGTTGCCTGTTTGATGGTATCTAATACAGCTTGCGCTGGAATATCTTCTTTAAGCACGATGGCGATATCGCGAGAGATAGACGGGAACTTAGGTAAGGATTCAAACCGTGTTTCTTTTGTGCTTAATGAAAATAGCTGATCAAGATTAACTTCTAATAAGAATACATCATCCAAATCATAATCACTTGCTGTATTAGGATGGACTTTTCCTATATGACCAAGAATGTCATCTTGCATTAAAATATGTGCAGTCTGGTGTGGATGATAGTTTTCAATTTGAATAGATTCATATGTTGGTACATCAAGATCAAAATAACTAATAAGGGCTTCGAAAATACCCTTAACTGTAAAGAATGTCGTAGGTGTTGTGGTTTGCCATTTTTGGTCATGATAGCTACCGCTCATAGCGATGCTTAGAACCTCAGTTTCTTTGTCTTTTGTATACCGTTTACCGACTTCAAAAATATGTACATGGTCAGCTTGTCGAGACATGTTATAACGCACAACATCCAACAAGCCGTTGAGCGGGGTTAATCTTAATGTAGTTCTTGTGTCGCTCATTGGGTTTTTGATGTCGACTGGGGTTAAGTCTTTATTTAGCGTGAAGCGGTTTAAGTGTTTCTTTTCAACTAAGTTATAGGTAATAACTTCATCTAAACCAAGTCCATTTAGAACCGATTTTACTTGACGTCTGAAATGTTGTTTTGCTGATAGATACCCAGTAGAAATGGTATCTGGTAACGTGTTTGGCAAATCATCATATCCACTAATTCTGCCGACTTCTTCAATTAAATCCTGATACGTTTCAAAATCAGGTCTACGTGTTGGCTTGGTGATGTGGAAGGTATCACCGTCGGTTTTAAACTCAAAGCGTAAGCGGTTAAAAATTGATGCAATATGGGTCATTGTATAGGTGCTTCCTAAGACGTTGTTAATGGTGTCTTTAGTGATGGTAATTGTATGTGAGGATTTTTTGGTGTGATCAAAATACGCAACGTCTTTACGTACACTTGCGCCTGCATATTTTATGAATAGTTCCGTTGCACGGTCTAGTGCAAAGCGTGTTTTTCCAACATCAACTCTACGCTCAAAACGCATTGATGATTCGCTACGCAAATCAAGTCGTGATGACGTCTTTCTAACGTTAACTGGGTTGAAAACCGCAGATTCTAGTAAGATTTTATTTGTTTTAGCGTGTACTTCTGTTTCTGCGCCACCCATAACCCCAGCAAGTGCGATGGGTTTTTTCCCGTTTGTGATGACGATATCATCTTTATGTAGTGTGCGCTTTTTATCATCTAAAGTTACAAATGTCTCGTTTTCTTTGGCTTGTCTAACGATGATTTCATGTGAATCAAGTAAATCAAAGTCAAAGGCATGGAGTGGCTGTCCTGTTTCTAACATGACGTAGTTGGTTATATCGACAACGTTATTAATAGGGCGAATGCCTGCCGCAATCAAGCGGGCTTTCATCCATAGTGGACTCTCTTTTATGGTGATGTTATCTAAGACAGATCCGTAGTAACTATAACAGTTATCTGTATCTGTCGATATTGCCATTGGGTTTTTCTCGCTACTATAGTCTACATTTGGTGTGTTAATAGATAGTGGTTTATCAAGCATTGCGGCTACATCATAAGCAACCCCGTGCATACTCAATAAATCCATCCGGTTTGGCGTTAAATCTAAAACTAAAACCTCATCATCAAGATGTAGTGCTTTTAATGCGTCATCGCCAATAGTCACGTCATCTTTAATGACGTGAATACCGTCTTCATTATGGTATTTATGTTCAATCCCAAGTTCACTCAATGAACAAATCATCCCATTTGATTCAACGCCTCTAAGTTTTGCTTTTTTAATTTTTAACCCATTTGGTAATACCGCGCCAGGTTTAGCAACGATTACGTGTTGTCCTTTTTTAACGTTGGGTGCACCGCATACGATGGTTAAGGTTTCAGTTTTCACATCAACTTCACAGACGTTTAACTTATCAGCGTCTGGATGCGGATAACAATCTTTGGTATAGCCAATAACTAAGTTATTTGCGTTGACGAGTTTATAGGTTGTTTCTACTTCTTGTGATTTAAGTGAGAATACTGTATCCAATGTTTTTATGTTTTCATCAAAGGTGACATAGTCTTTTAACCAATTGATTGATACTTTCATGACGAACCTCCTTTGAACTGATGAATAAATCTTAGGTCATTAATATAGAAGTTACGGATATCATCGATGCCGTATTTTAACATAGCAATCCGTTCAACCCCAAGCCCAAAGGCAAAGCCTTG
The DNA here is from genome assembly GCA_964643385.1 of uncultured Candidatus Izemoplasmatales bacterium. Classification (GTDB taxonomy): domain Bacteria; phylum Bacillota_I; class Bacilli_A; order Izemoplasmatales; family Izemoplasmataceae; genus SLQR01. The sequence continues at coordinate 33,480 of CAZXSS010000007.1, read as the reverse complement.
GTAAACGCTTGAGTCGTACCCACTAGCTTCTAAGACATTATTATGAACCATGCCAGCACCTAATACTTCAATCCATCCAGTTTGTTTACAAATATTACATCCTGCGCCGTTACATACAGAACATGACACATCAACTTCAACACTCGGTTCAGTGAATGGGAAGTATGATGGTCTTAACCGGATATCGCGGTTATCGCCAAACAAGTGACGAGCCATGGTTAATAGTGTGCCTTTTAAGTCGCTCATGGTTGTATGTTTATCAACTACTAAGCCTTCAATTTGCATGAACTGATGGCTATGCGTTGCATCGTCATCATCACGTCGGTAAACTTTACCAGGACAAATGATTTTAACGGGTTTCATACCGCCATAGGCAAGCATGGTTCTTACTTGGACTGGCGATGTATGGGTTCTAAGTAAGGTATCATCTGTAATGTAAAAACTGTCTTGCATGTCTCTAGCGGGATGGTCTTTTGGTAAGTTGAGTTTTTCAAAGTTCATTTCATCTGACTCAATTTCGGGACCTTCCATAACCAAATACCCCATACCAATAAAGAGGTCTTCGATTTCCTCAGTAATTTGATTGATGAGATGTGGCGTTCCTATAGTATAATCTGGCGCTGGCAAAGTCACATCAATCGTCTCTTCTTTGAGCTTTTTATTCAATGCTTTTTCTTCAAGCAGTGATCGTGTTTCCTCAATCATCTTTGAAAATGATTGTTTCGCTTTATTAATCATTTGTCCAAAAGCCGGCTTGTCTTTATTAGGCAAGTCTTTCATATGAATCATCATCGTTGATAACTCGGCTTTTTTACCGACATATTCGGCTTTTATGTCTTGTAGTTGTTGAATTGTTTCAACGTTTTTAAGTTTCTTTTTTAGTTCACTTTTTAACGCGTCAATCTTTGTTTCAAATTTTTTCATAATGCGCCTCCTTAACAATAAAAAAATTCGCCCTAAATAAGGACGAATGTTAATCCGCGGTACCACCTTAAGTCTAGTTTCCTAGCCCTCAATCTCTATAACGCAGAGCTGCGGATGCGATTAACATCACTCCTAAGCTGAAATGATTTTCACTGTTTAAGACGTTCCACCACCCCGTCTCTCTCTATCAAACAAACTAAAAATCACATGTGCTTAATCCTTGTGTTAGGTTTATTATAAACAATCATCTTAGTTTAATCAAGAGATAAAGAAAAAAGCCAAAATTAATTGGCTTTCTGTACAACGTCGGTTAAGTATGGTTAATTTTGGCATCTATATGATTTATTGTTTCTTCATTTCTCTTTTTTGATTGAACTATTTTTTTACGTATTATTAAATAGGTAAAATACACATATGCAATAACAAATACGAAGCTTAATATTTCATTCATATAATCTGTAGTTTTTACATAAACATAAATGATTATAAAACATAAGCAGTAAACGTTAGCCTTCCTAGTACATTTTGCACCAGATTTGTAGTTTGTATAACTACATAGACGTTAGTATATGTAGTATGCCAAAGATCTTATGGTTATCTGTCATGATAGTACCAAAGGCATCTTCAGGGCCGTGTTCTGTAAGCAAGAAAATAGATGCTGTTTCAGGATAATAAACTTCGTTTGTGAATATATTTGCATTCGCTAGTTCTTCATAATTGTCAAATCCGCTAAAAATAATAGGTAACCCTTGATTAATTAAGGCCTTTATATCATCTAAATTAAGTGTTTGAACATTGCGCTCTTGCCAAGATGCATTAATAATTAAGACCGCATCTTCTGTTAGTGTTAATTCAGAAAAATCTTTGATAGTTTGTACATTTAATGATTCAGGAAAATCTAAAGAATCCCCATACAAGTAAATTTGTAAATTCTCATCTTCTACGTTGTCAACCAACTCAAAATAACTTTCTGGTAAGCCTTCAGGAGCAAATGTGCGTTGAGACGTTCTGTAGTTCATCAGTAACACTGTTCCTACGAGTAAAGCGACAATAATTGACACAACATATATGTACTTTTTCTTCATGCTACACCCTTCCCTTCTAAGTGATAATATATAATTTAATTTTACTCTATATGTTAGATTTTACAAGTTATGATTAACTGTCAATTAGATAATGTTATTTTTTATATAATTATTATATTCTACATTAGATTTTTATAATAGGACCTGGAGGTTCCGTTTTTAACATTTATACTTAAATTATTGCTTATTTAAATAAAAAAGCCAATATTAATTGGCTTTTTGTTCGGTGTTTTTTAAGAATAATTCGATTTCGTCTTTAATAACGCTTAATGATGAATCCCAAAATGCTTCTTTAGAGACATCGATATCAACAAGTTCAGCAACATCTTCTACGGACATTTGTCCTGTTTTTTGTAAGAGTAAATCGATGTTTTTGGTGAAGGCTTTACCTTCTGCTTTAAATTTTGCGTAAATACCTTTGGCGAATAGTAAACCAAATGCATAAGGGAAGTTATAGAAACTTAAACTTCCTCTATAGTAATGACTCTTATTTACCCACATATATGGATGTAAGTAATCGTGATTCATTGCATCACCATAGGCTTCTTTTTGTGCCTCAAGCATCATTTCTTTTAATTTATTAACTGATAATAACGTTTCTTGTCTTGCGTCAAAGACGCTTTTTTCAAAGATAAAGCGTGATAAAATATCAACAATGACTTGAGTCGTTCCCATGAGAGATTGTTCTAAGATGAAGAGTTGTTCTTCTCCGCTTGTTTCGCCTAATGCAGCGTTTTTAACGATGGTTTCACATAATGTGGATGCGGTTTCAGCTACAGGCATGGTATAACTTGCATTAAGAATCGATTCTTTAAAAATACGATCTCCATGGTAAGCATGGCCAAGTTCGTGGGCTAAGGTTATAACATTTGAAAATGACCCAGAGAAGTTGGTTAATATGCGGCTTTCTGCAATTGGATGTAAGTTCATGCAAAATGCCCCACCACGTTTTCCTGAGCGCGGTGTAAAGTCAATCCATTGTTCATTATACGCGCGTGATGCAAGTCCAGAAAGGTCATCGCCAAATGTATTGAAGTTTCTCACGACGTAATCAATGGCTTCTTTTGAGGTAAATGTTCGATCACTTTGACCAAGTGGTGCGAATAAATCGTACCATGGTAAGCCGTTTTTATGACCAAGTAACTCGGCTTTACGACTTAAATATTTATGAAACATTGGTAGATGCTTACGCATTGAACTAATGAGTGCATCAAGGGTACTTTGTTTCATCCGTGAATTGTATACAGCTTGATGAAGTGGACTTTCAAAACCTCTTAAACTAGAAAGTTCATTAACTTCACCTTTAATGCTATTTAAGGCTTGGGCAATTGAGTTTTCGATTTTTTCATAGGCTTTTAACTCTGCGAAGTATGCATCTTTACGAACATCTTGGTCTTTACTATGTGCTTTATTGCGAATGTCTGATAACGTAACCGTTTCATCACGGTACTCAACATCAACGATACTCGTGAGTAAGCCTTGTAGGCGTGACCAAGATGATGAGCCTGTTTGTGTAAGTTTTGCAATAATGTTTTCTTCTTTATCAGATAATACATATTGTGCACGGTCTTTAATACTTTCAAAGTGGAAACGATATTCTTGCAACATTTCATCGTTATCAATAAGGTCATCTAGGTTGTCAATTGTCGGAATCCATTTTGAAATTTTTGTACTAAAGTCTGTCGTTTGACTCGATAGTCCTTGTAATTTATTCATCCAGTTGTTTGAGGCTTCATCTTGTGCATCAGTTGAAATACGTAGGTTTGTGTAAGCCATCGCTTTTAACATATGTTTTCTCAGCCCTGATGCAATTGAAATGTAGGTCTTTAATTGTTCCTTTACATCGCTTTCTTGATCCAGTGATTCTTTAAACGTGTTGGCTTCTTTGATAAGTGCTTTGATGGTGTTAATTGTATCTTGAAATTCCTCTGTTTCATACCCTTTATAAAGGGCGTCTAAGTTCCATTTTTCCATAATATCCTCCTTTGACATCAGTAATAGTGTATCAATTATTGGTGTATTTGTAAATGCTTACACACGATACTGTAGGAAAGTTTATCATGTTAAGCAATAAAAAAAGCAACCGAAGTTGCTTTTTAGTCTCGTCTTAAAATGGCAATTAATCTAAGTAGTTCAATGTAGAGCCAAACTAATGTTACGAGTAACCCAAGAGATAAGACCCATTCGTATTGTTTAGATACACGGCTTTCTACAGCTTGTTCGATATTATTGAAGTCTAAGATTAAAAATAAGGAAGCCACGATAACACTTAGAACAACTATGGCAAAGATTAAGCCGAGGTTTTGTTCATATGATAAGATGCCTGTAATTAGAAAAATAAAGATAAAGAAGCTTGTAGCAACAAGTCCTAATAAGGCAACATACATAATGCGTCTAAACGTTTCTGTAACGGTAATTAAGCCGGTGCTATATAAAACAAGTAATGCTGCAAATACTGCGAAAGTTGCAAACATTGCAGTCGCGACAATATTACCCCCGTAAACAAGTTCATATATACCAGATATGGCACCTAAAAAGGTTCCTTGCGCAATTGCATAAATTGGGGCAAAAATGTTTGCGCGATGTGGCTTAAACATTGCGACGATGACACTAATAAAGCCGACAATAGGCGCAACGATTAATACAGCTATACCGCCACCTGGTAAGGTTTGATTAGCCATTAAACTAAACATACTGATACTACCAAAAATAAGCATGAGTCCTAGTAATATAGCGCTTTTTACGATAACCCCCGAGTACGTTGCGACTGAGGTCTCATCGTAAGTATCATATTTATCATGGGTTCTATTTAATACGGGATTTCTTGATCTAAAATGCATGATAATCACTCCTTTTAAACAATTATATCAAATAATTATGATTTTTTTATGAATTTTTTAAAGTTCAAATAAATTGATTTGTCCAGATTCTGGCAAATCTCCAAACGCACCTAACGCATCAAGCTTATTAAAGAGACTACCTGATAGGCGTGTACGATCTTTTACATCTTCTCTCGATGAAAAGTCTTTCTCATTCCGCGCTTCAACAATCGATTCAGCGACTTTCATACCAAGACCATCAAGAGCCACAAATGGCAAACGTAAAGCAGAGCCATTTTTACAAATAACAAAATCTCTTGCGTCACTTTCTAAAATACTGACAGGTTCAAAGTGATAGCCGCGTTTTACCATTTCTAGCGCGACTTCTAAAACAGTATATAAACGCTTATCAACATCGCTGGCTTTATTGCCCGCATCATCAATATCATTCATGCGTTTTTCTATGGCGTACTCGCCGCCTTGCATGGCAATTAAATCAAAATCACGGGCACGTTTAGAAAAGTAGGCTGAATAAAAGTAAATTGGCCGGTAGACTTTAAACCAAGCGATGCGTAATGCCATCATAACGTACGCTGTTGCGTGGGCTTTAGGGAACATGTATTTAATTTGTCCAGCACTCCAAATATACCATTCTGGAATATTATGTTCGCGCATGACAAGCTTATAACCATCCCATTTTTCAGGTTGTTTTGCGGCTTTTCCTTTTCGGATAAACTCTGATATTTCAAAGGCAATTTCACTTTTCAAACCATTTTGAATAAGGTAGACCATGATATCATCACGGCACCCAATAACATCCGCAAACGGAATTTTACCGTATTGGGCATTCTTCCCGGTAACTAATGTTTCGGCGTTATTTAACCATACATCTGTTCCGTGAGATAATCCTGATATTTTAACGATTTCTGAGAACGTTTTTGGACGCGAGGCTTGTAGCATGCCTCTAACAAAACTTGTCCCCATTTCAGGGACGCCGAAACTGGCGACATCACTGTTTATATCTTCTGGTTTTAGGCCAATAACTTCGGTTCCACTAAGTAGTTGATAGACTTTTGGGTCATCTACAGGGATGTCTTGAGCGTCTTTAAACGGAAAACTAATTGGATCTTGTTGGACGAAATCCATTAAATACCGTATCATCGTTGGGTCGTCATGCCCTAAGACATCGAGTTTGAAGAGGTTATCTTCAAATGAATGATAATCAAAGTGGGTTGTACGCCATAATGAATCTGTCGCATCAGCTGGATATTGAACTGGTGTGACATCATAAATATCTTTGTAGTTTGGTACAACGACAATTCCGCCAGGATGCTGCCCAGTTGAGCGTCTTACCCCAGCAATGACTTTAGCGCGACGTTCAATTTCAGCTTTTCTTAAGGTTAAATCTTTCTTTTCAATATAGCCTTTGACATACCCAAATGCGGTTTTATCAGCGACCGTTGAAATGGTTCCTGCTCTAAAAGCACGCTCTTGGCCGAAGAGTTCTCTAATATATTCATGCACAATAGGTTGATAATCTCCAGAGAAGTTTAAATCGATATCTGGGACTTTATCCCCTTTAAATCCTAAGAAGGTTTCAAACGGAATGTCATGGCCATCTTTTCTTAAATCATGTGAACATTTTGGACAGGTTTCTGGTTTTAAATCGAATCCACTAAATTCACGATCAAGCAATGGTTGATAGGCACGTTCATCATCTCTAATGCCGTAATGTTTTTTCTCTTCTGGGCTCATTTTGAAGCTTGAGAAATGACATTTTGGGCAGACGTAATGCGGTGGGAGTGGATTAACTTCCGTAATGTCCATTAAGGTTGCGACTAAACTTGAACCAACACTACCTCTCGATCCAACTAAGTAGCCTTCATCAAGAGATTTCTTAACAAGTAAATGAGAAATATAGTAAACAGTTGAGAACTTGTTTTTAGTAATACTATCAAGTTCTTTGGTAATTCGGTCTTTAACCAGTTCTGGAAGAGGGTTTCCGTATAGTTCATACGCCCGGTCATAGACCATTGAGACGAGTTTCTTCTCAATTGAAGGAATGCCTGATTGACTTAAGAAGTCATCAGTTGGGGCATAGAGTTCTTTTTTGAAAGCTTGAACATCGTCAATCATATCGGCGATGGTATTGGTATTGGTAACAACAATTTCGTTAACTTTATCATCGTCTAAAAAAGGAAACGATGCTAGCATTTCATCGGTGGTTCTAAAGTATTGACTCGGGATATCTTTATATCTAGCGAGTGGGTGTAAGCCGCCACCGACAACCGGTGTTTGAACATAAATATCCCGGTAAACTTTTGCTTTTTTATCAATATGATGTGCATCACTTGTCGCTACGACAGGAATGTTTAATTCATCCGCAACACGGATAATTTTTTTTAAGACATGGGTAATAACAGTTTCAATATCATCAATATCCTCACCTAAAAATAGGTAATCTTCAAACGGTTGAACTTCAATATAATCATAATAAGTAGCTACCGTTTTTAGTTCTTCTTCACTACGGTTTAAAGCAATTTCAAAAAGTAAACTATTCATGCAGCCACTCCCAATGAGCAAGCCTTCTTTATGCGCATCAAGTACTTTTTTAGGAAGGAGGGGTTGTTTATAAAAGTAGGTAGTGTTGGCAAGAGAAACAAGTTTAAACAAGTTTTTAAGCCCGGTTTGGTTTTTTACTAAGATGTTTATGTGTTTACTCATGGCATTGGCGTACATATTGTACTCAGGAATATGGGTTTCAATGTGTTTTAATTGATCGAATGTTTTAACGCCTAGTTTATCCAAATCCGTCAACATATAATTAAAGATATCAGCCGTGGCGTTGGTATCGTATTCGGCACGGTGATGTCTAGTAAGTTCGACTTTAAAGTGTTTCGCAACGGCTTTTAAATTAAACCGTTTTAAGTGATCTTTATAAAGTTGTCTCGCGATTTGCAAGGTATCTATAGTTGGCATTTTACCGTCATAAAGGTCCCATTGTTTAAAGTTTTCATAGATGTGCGCCATATCAAAACGCGCATTATGGGCCACCATAATGGTATCTTTGATAAATGCTTTGAAATCTGGAAGCACATGTTCGATGGTATCAGCTTTATCGACATCACTTTGAGTGATACCAGTAAGTTTTTTTGTAAACGCACTAAGGGTTTCTTCTGGGTTGATAAACCGGTTAAAGCGGGCAATAATTTGATGGTTTTTAATTTTTACCGCAGAAATCTCAATGATTTTTGAGAAGTCTGTCGATAAGCCTGTGGTCTCAATATCAAAAACAGTGTATGTCGCATCACTTAAAGCACCATTATAATCATTCCAAGCAATACGGAGTTCTGATTCGTCGGCAAAGTTGAGTTCAACACCATATATTGGTTTGATAGGATGGTTTTTAACCGCATGGTAAAATTCTGGAAAGGCTTGGACGGTATTATGGTCAGTAACGGCAATCGCTTTATGGTTAAATGAAACGGCAGTTTCAACATAGTCTTCCATACTATCGATACCATCTAAGGTAGACATTTTTGAGTGGACGTGAAGTTCGACCCGTTTTTCTTCGGCAGTATCTTCTCGTTTGGCTTCATGGATTGGGTCTTTGGTATGTTCAATGGTTAGGGCGGTTAAAACAACTTCATCAACGTATTTATCGTATTGTGCGCTCCCTTGAACTTTAATCATCATCCGAGACTCAATTTGTCTTAAGAAATCAATTTCATCTTTATCGTAGACAAACTTTTTAATATAAATAGAGTCTGTATCATCGCTTAAAACAAACGTGAATAATGTAGTACGTTTGTTTAACTGGCGTTCTTCTTGATTCATGACCATCGCTTCTAAGGTAAAATCAGCTTTATGGTGCATTGATTTATATTGTGTTAATGAATCTTCTGTGACAGGAATGTCTTGAATGGTATGTTTGATTTTATCGATGGTACGGTCACGGTAAGACACGTAACGTTTTTCTTTCGTTGCTTTTTTGGTAGTACGTTCGATTGCTTCGATTTCTTCTAAGTCGACTTGTTCGATGCGTTCTGTAATAGAAGGGGTTGAGTCACAGTATCTGACATTTAGGGTAATATCAAAGCCGATTTGTAACAAATAGGTTTTAATATCGTACAGCAGGTTTTCTACATAGACGCCATCTTTTGGGCAGACAATTTGGAGATGATCATTATCAACCTCAACATCAAAATCGCTCATGGATTCATAACGCGGACGGAGTGTTTTTAAGGTATTTAAGGCGTGATGATAATAATCAATAATGTCTTCATAAGTGACTGTTTTATACTCGATTTGATAGTGTACATGATCACATGATTTTGCATATGTTGGAACGTTTCTAAGTCTATTTTCAAAAAGAATAAAGTCTTTAAGTGGTAAGACATTATCCAGTTCTATATTAAAAAACCACTGTCTGCGACCTTCATCTACAGTGACTTCAATTAGTTTACCTTGAATGATTTCTTTTTTGTCTTCTAAATCCAAATAATTTAGTAATTTGTCAAATTCTTTTTCCATAATGTCACTCCATTTTTATCTCTTTCATTATAGCACAAAGCAGGTGAGTTTTCGGCATAAAAAAAGCAGAATTTTTCTGCTTTTATTCAAACTCGATGGTAATTTTATCTTGCATAATTTCTTCAAGCGCAACACCGACTGGTTTACTCGATTTTGCTTTAATTGTTGAGTCATCTTTTTCTTTTAAGGTTTTAGCACGAAGTGATGCGGTATATGCTAATTTGTATTTAGAATCGATGGTGTTTAATAGTTCATCAATTGATGGATATCGTAATCCTTCTTCATTACTACTCATTTTCTTTTACCTCCAATAGTTCATTATATTTATGAATTGATCGCTCAGTTTTTGCATGTTCAGCACGAATAATGGCTAAAATACGATCTGCGGCGTTTGTGACTTCATCATTAACTACTATGTAATCATATTTATGGGCAAGTGGGAACTCGCGTTCGGCTTTGTCCATGCGTTTTTGAATCGTCTCATTTGATTCTGTACCGCGACGTAATAATCGGCGGTATAAAGATTCTTTGTTCGGTGGTGCGATAAAGACAAATACCGCATCACTTGTTCTTTCTCTTACTTGTAAGGCCCCTTGGACTTCGATTTCTAAGACAACCTCTTTACCAAGTTTCAGTTGTTCTTCAACTTTATCTCTTGGGGTTCCGTAGTAATGTCCAACGAACTGCGCCCATTCTAAGAAGGCATCGTTTTTGATTCGGTCTTCAAATTCTTCTTTCGATACGAAATAATAATCTAACCCATCAATTTCACCTTCGCGAGGTGGTCTTGTTGTCATTGAGATTGAGTACACCAGGTCATGACCTTCTAACTCAAAAAGCGCTTTGCGTACTGTACCTTTGCCGACCCCCGAGGGACCACTAAGTACAACGAGCAAGCCGCGTTCATTAAGCTTCATACATAGTTCCCTCCTAGAGAATCTATTTTATATTATCATAACACTTTTATCATGATATAAAAAGAGTAAAAGTAATTTTTCTTGTAATATGCTATAATAGCGGGTGGTGATACTATGAGTTTTGATGGATTAATGTTACATCATGTCATTAAAGACATGGAAAAAAGCATAAAAAACGCGCGGATAACGAAAATATATCAGTTGTCGCAATTCGATCTTTTGTTTAATGTCAGAGACCGAAAAAACAAGCAATTTATTATGAGTGTTTCAGCACGGTATACGCGCATGCATATGACAGAAAATACATACGAAAAGCCGGCGCATCCGCCGATGTTTTGTATGTTTTTACGCAAACATTTAGAGGGTGCGATGATTGAATCAATCACGCAACACGGCAACGATCGTGTTGCCACGTTTACGCTAAAAACCACCAATGAACTTGGGGATTTAACTCGCAAATACTTACTATTTGAAGCTTTAGGGAAAGATGCCAATATTATTGTGACCAATGCAGAAATGAAAATTCTTGATGCGCTTAAACACAATAGTCCGTTTGACCAAGGCGTTCGGACAATTGCACCTGGTGCTATCTATACCTACCCAGAAGATGATAGAATTAACCCTTATAATGAAGCGGATTTAAAAACGATGTTTAAAACGAAACACCTTGAAACCAAACGTGACTATTTAAAAGCCTTATCTGGTGTGTCTCCACAGTTTATTGAGGCATTTTTAGTACGTCGTCATTTAAATGAAGATGCCGTTTCGGTCCTTACCTCGATGATTCATGAGACAAAGTATCAAATTATTGAAGGCGAAAAAGCTTATTATAGTTTTTATGATATGCCACATATTGATGGGGAACGTTCATATTATGAAAATACAACCCAGTTGTTTGATGCTTTTTTCTATGAACGTGATTTATATGATAAGCGAAAACAAAAGGCCAAAGACCTAACCCAGTTTGTTAAACGACAGTTAGACAAACTAGAACTGAAAAAGACAAAGCTGATGCGAGAACTTCAAAATACAGATAAACAAGATACGTATAAACTTTATGGTGAGATGATTTTAAGCTATCAACACGAGATAACTAAAGGTGACCGTGAACTTACTTGTTTAAATTATTATGATAATAAAGAGATAACAATACCTCTAGACCCTAAGAAAACTCCAGCTGAAAATAGCGCTTATTATTTTAAACGGTATAAAAAAATAAAAAAAGGGATTCCTTATATTAAGCGTGAACTACTGCGTGCCAAAGAAGAACTGGACTACTTCATGTTAATTGAAGACCAGCTCGCCCATGCCAACTTACAAGACTTAGAAGAAATTCGCGAAGAACTGGCAGATAAGCGCTATTTACCTGCACAAAAACAATCAAAACGAAAGCGCAAAAAAAGGTATACTATCTATAAAGATCCACTTGGCGTTGAGATAATGGTTGGTAAAAACAACATTCAAAATGCCTATATTACGCATGATGTTGCGGCGCATTATCATGTATGGTTTCATGTACAAAACGCCCCTGGTAGCCATGTTGTAGTAAAGCATGCCATGCCATTAGAAGAAACTACCATTCGTGCTGCGGCACAACTTGCAGCTTATTTCTCTAAATTAAAAGAAAGTTCAAGTGTTCCCGTTGATTATACTGAAATTAAAAACATTAAAAAGATTCCTGGAAAACATGGGTGCTTTGTAAGATACGAAGGACAAAAAACCATATACATTGACCCCGATCCGAGTTTTATTCAATCTTTAGAACAAAAAAATATGACATAAAAAATGCTGTAAAGGATAAATATTCCTTTACAGCGTTTTTTTATTTTTTATTTCGGATCTCTGTTTTAATCATATTAATGAATGCATCAAGCGGAAGGGTTGTTTGTTCTTTTTCTCCGTATTTTCTATAGGTGACCGTCTGATTGTCGACCTCGTTGTCACCGATGACGAGTTGATATGGTATTTTTTGGGTTTGCGCTTCACGGATTTTATAGCCAAGTTTTTCTTCACGTTCATCAATTTCACTGCGTAAATCCTCATCGATGAAACGGTCATTAATCGCTTTTGCATATGCGCCATGGGCATCGTTATTAACTGGAATAAGTTTGATTTGTGTTGGGGCTAACCATGTTGGGAATGCGCCTTTATATTGTTCGATTAGTATACTCATTAAACGTTCCCAAGTAGATATTAGACCGCGGTGGATAACGACTGGGCGATGTTTCTCACCATCTTGACCAATATATGATAACTCGAAACGTTCTGGTAAGAGGAAGTCTAGTTGTACGGTGCTCATGGTAATAACATGGTCAAGTGCGGTGCGAACTTGGATGTCGATTTTTGGACCGTAAAACGCAGCTTCACCTTTCATGACTTTGTGTTCGATATTTTGTTCGTCTAATAGTTCAATAAGGATGGCTTCTGCCATATCCCACAGTTCGTTATTAGGATGGAATTTTCCTTTGTTTTCATCACGTAAGGCTAGTTCTACGTAGTCAATTTCTAAATCTAAGTCGTTAATCGCTTGTAAGATAAGATTATACGCATTGAGTACTTCTTCTTTGATTTGGTCTTTTCTTACAAAGATGTGTGAATCAGTTAGTGTCATCGCACGAACACGTTCTAAACCACTTAATGATCCGCTTGCTTCATAGCGATGTTGCGTGACAATCTCAGCGTAGCGTATAGGTAAATCACGGTAGCTTCTTAATTCTGATTTATAGACCAACATATGATGTGGGCAACTCATGGGGCGTAAGACAAACGTTTCATCATCACGGTCCATGGTTGGGAACATGTTTTCTCTATAGTGATCCCAGTGACCACTAATTTCATACAGTTTTTTGCTTCCAAGAACTGGTGTTGAGATATGTTTGTATCCTGCTTTACGTTCTAGTTTATAGACGTAGTCTTCTAATACTTTACGGATAGTATACCCATTTGGTAACCAAAATGCCAGTCCTTGACCTGCTTCTGGGAAAATATCAAAGATGCGAAGTTGTTTACCGAGTTTGCGGTGATCGCGTTCTTTTCTATCTTGTAACACTTCTAGATGGTGTTCTAAGTCTTCTTTTGTAAACCAACTTGTTCCATAAATACGTTGTAACATATCACGGTCTGAGTCGCCTCGCCAGTAAGCGCCAGCGATACTTAAAAGTTTAAAATGTTTGATATGACGTGTATTTCCAACATGACCTCCGCGACATAAATCGACAAACTCACCTTGTTTATAAATAGAGATGGTTTCATCTTCATCTAAATCGTTAATGAGTTCGATTTTATATGGGTCATCTTTGAAGCGTTCTAAGGCTTCTGCTTTAGAAATTTCTTCGCGTTCCATCTCTGTTTGTTCTTTAATGATGCGGCGCATCTCTTGTTCGATTTTTGGTAGGTCTTCTTCTTTGATTGTGTGTTCTGTTGCGATGTCATAGTAGAATCCTTCTTTAATGGCTGGTCCAACACCAAATTTTGCGTCTTTATAAAGGCGTTTGACTGCTTGAGCCATGAGATGGGCAGTTGAATGGTTTAAAACCTCTAGTGCTTTGTCATCATCTTTGGTAATAATTTCTACAGTTGCATCTTCTTCTATGGGTCTATTTAAATCGTAAAGTTCGTCGTTGACATACCCAGCGACACTTTTCTTCTTAAGGCTTTTAGAGATATCATTGGCGATATCTAGTATCGTGATACCAGATTCATATTGCTTACTGTTTCCGTCTTTAAAGGTAATGTTAATCATGAGTGACCCTCCTTTGGTCATTGTATCGTTTTGCATTAATTTGATCTTTTTCGATGATGGCTTCTTCTAAGTCAATGCCATAAATATTGGCTATGTGTGTGACATAGTGAATGACATCATAAAGTTCGTATTTGATGTTTTGTTTGTTTGTTTTTGTTAAACCTTCTTGGTGTGCTTTACGCATTTCTTCACTTAATTCGCCGACTTCCTCAAAGAGTTTTAAAACAACTTCATATTGCTTTTTGGGTTGATGATCGACAGCTTTTATGTGTGTTTGTAAGGCTTTAATTGTGAGTGGTGTTTTCACTTTAATCCCTCCTTATAAAATAAAAAAACGCCCTTTAGAAAAGGACGAATAAGTTCCGCGGTACCACCTTAATTCTAGCTTTCGCTAGCGCTTAACCTAGTAACGCTTAGGATGCGGGTCACTCTTTCGAGGCCAACTCAAAGGGAGTAATAGTTTTTGTGGTAGCTTTCACTGTCCTACCTCGCTAATGGGTAAAAACTATCGTGTCCTTGTCATCATTGTTAGTATTATAATACGTGTTTAGGGGTGTTTTGTCAAATAGAATGTTACATTGTGTATTCGTCTGTTAATGCTTTGATACGCTCAATGATTCTATGGGCTTTAATCTTTTCAGCACGTTGTTCATTTTCGACCATATATTTAGGCAGTTCATCAAGGGGGATGTTAGATGAGAAGAATGTTAATTTTTGATCAAGTAGACGATGTTGTAAGATGGGACCTAAAACTTCATCACGTAACCAGTGGCTTGGTGACTCGCCACCAATATCATCAAGCATTAACACATCGACATGTTTTAGGCTGTTAATGATTGATTCTAAGTTTCCTGTACGGATTGATGACTTGATTTCACGAACCATATCTGGATAGTAGCCAATAAGAACAGTTTTCCCAATTGAAGCAAAATGATTTGCCATAGCTGCTAGCGTGTAGGTTTTACCTATTTGATAGCGTCCAGATAAAAACATGCCTTTTGGGTGTTCACCCATTTTGATTTTAGTCATGATGTGCATGATGGCTTTATAAATGGTTTTACGGTGTTCGGTTTTCATATGAAAATCATCTAAACGTGCTTCTAAAACCATTTTAGGCATATACATGGCTTGAATACGATTAGAAACGGTTTGTTGGGCTTCGTAATGTTGCAAATAATTGCATGGTTGATAGCTTAAGTTGACGCGGTCATTAATGTATTCTAAGACAGGTTGATAGCCTGTAACATCTTGTTTACATTCATCAAGACCTGGGCAATCGATGCATTTTGGTTGTTCATTGTTAAAGGTCATAAGTTCATTTAAGTAGGTTTCGATGGTATCGTGTGATAAATCGTGCTCAAGAAAAAACCGTTTTAGATGTGGGTTTTCTGAGAGTTCTTCGATAATATCATCAACGATGGTTGGGTTTTGTTTAAATGGGTATTTTTGCATCTTAAGACCCCTTTTCATATTCTTTTAAGTAGTCATCAAACCAATCAACTTTAACGTCTTCTGGTAATGATTTATTGTTTTTATAACGCGTTTTTTGTTTTTTTGTTTCAGCGCGTTTTTGTTTACGCTGTTTAATATGTGCAATGGCATCTTCGGCAGTTTCGATGTTTTTACGTTTCCATTCGGCAACAATTTTTTCAAAGTAATTATATACTGGAAACTGATTGTCCAACTCTTTTAAAACATAGGCGATAAGCACGTTAATCACTTCGTTTTTAAGATCCGTTTGGGTCATTAAACGCTCAATGATTTTAAGGTCAGCACTTGGGGCATGCATGCCCGTTAAATCTTCAACAATCGTCGTTGGATGAACAGATTTAAAATAGGTTAGATTATAGCCTGATGCTTTTTTTGTGTGCTGGTTTTTGGGTTGGGTTTGATAATGTTTTTGTGCTTCTTTTGATAATGTTTCAAAACAGATGCTTTGATCTTTATTTAATGACTTTAATAAAAGTGCTTTTAAATTTTCTTCGTTAAGAGAATATGTATAGGCAAACTGTTCGAGTTTTTCTTTCATCTTATTGGTTTTTGTGGTTGGGTGAATGAGGTGGTCTGGTAAACTATCAATCACAAGGTCGATATTAATTGTCGTATCGACTTTAACAGGATGATGTTTGGCTTCTAAATATTGACTTCGTGTGGTGATTTTTTCATAGGCCGGATTAAAAATATCAGAAAAATTCACGGAAATCGTATCATATTCTTTATGATAAATCCGTTTGATTTTAAATGATTGAATCAGATCTTCAAACCGGTCGCTACCGATTTGTTTCAATAAATACGGTGCAAACATCGAATCTTTGATAAACATTTCTGCGCTAAGAGGAAGATAGAGTTCATAAAGATAATCGTCATCTTTATGATAGGATTCGAGTAAGCCTACGGCTTCAAGTTTTTGGCGTGCGAGTTTAAGGGCTTTGATGTTGCATCCAACAATATCACTTAAAAAACTATGGGGATAGCTTTTTGAATGAAGACTCGCTCGGTCAACAAGGGTATATAACACATGATATAAACTGAATGCATCCTGTCCAATAATTGGCAAGTATAAAAGACCCATGATATGACGATGATCATGGTCTAAATTTCGACTAGCAATAATTTTAAATGGGTCGCGTGGATTCATAGCAGTCTTCCTTAATGTTTAATACCGAGTTTTTTTAATAGTCTTTCAAAGGCTTTTTTTGTTTCTAACACACTTTTTGAGTTATCAATGACATAATCAGCGCGTTCTTTCTTTTTATACAGTGGAAACTGGGTTTTAATTTTTTGTTTTGCGTAGGTTTCATTGATTGAATCACGTGACATTAACCGTTCTATTTGATCTTTTTGTCTTGCATAGACAAGAATGGTTACATCTGCAAGTTTATAAAAGTCGGTTTCAAATAATAATGGGACATCGATGACAACCCAAGGAATTTCTAAATTATCATAATGATCGATTTCTTTTTGCATGATGGTTTTTACTTTTGGATGTACGATGTCATTTACTTTTTGTCTTGCTTCTTCATCATGAAAAATTTTATTGGCCAGTTTATTTCGATTAATGTTTTTATCCGTAGATAGAATGGAATCACCAAATAATTCTAATAATTCATCATAGACACTGGTATCTTTATCAAGCAATGATTTGGCGATTGAGTCAGCATCTATAACAGGGATGTCTGCCTGTCTAAACATTTTTGAAACGGTTGATTTTCCTGTGGCGATGCCGCCAGTTAATCCAATAATTTTAGTCATATATTTGCCACCTTTCAGGCCTTTTGACAAGTGGGACAGTAATACGTACCACGACCTGCAACTTTAATTTTTTTAATAGGCGTGCCACATTGTTTGCATGGTTTGTGTTCTTGCATATGCACCATCAGTTCGTTTTGAAATCGCCCTGTAACACCGAGGCTGTCTGTATAAGAACGAATCGTTGTACCACCTAATGCAATGGCTTTCTTAATCACTGATTGGCTACACCTTATGAGTTGTGCGCACTCTTTCTTTGTTATTTTAAACGCACGTTTTGTAGGTCTTATTTTAGCACAAAATAAGACTTCATCAACATAAATGTTTCCCAGTCCTAAGATTATGGTTTGATCTAGCAAGGCTGGTTTAATATATCTTGTGGTTTTTAGTTTATTTTTGAGATAGCTTACTGTAAGACGATCATCGGTTGGTTCATACCCTAGTTTCAACAGTGGGTTGGTTGTATATAGGGTGTTTGGTTTTTTAAGTTCATGGGTGCCGAATTTTCTTACGTCATTGTATACAAGTGTTGTATCATCGTCAAAAACATACGTAATGTGGTCATGCTTGTCTTTTGGACTTGAAATGTTTTTTAAATAAAACTTTCCTTCCATCCGTAAATGAACAACAAGGACGATATCGTCAAACTTAAAGAGCAGATATTTCCCTAAACGGTCAATATCTTGTAAGGTTTGACCAAGGAGTTGTGTTTTAAACACACTAACATCTTTAGGTGTAATCATTTTTTCATAGTGAACGTTGACGACTTTGATGGTTTTGCCGATGATAAACTGTTTTAATGTTTGTCTTACGGTCTCTACTTCTGGTAGTTCAGGCATCAATCAAGTCTCGTGATTTTGGTTTCGTCATAGCGGTAGTTCGTGACTTCAGTGGATTGATTGGGAACGCCGATAGCAACCAGTGAAAACGGTGATAAATGGGATGGTAAATCAATAATTTCACGAACAGCTTTGATTCGCTCTTCTCTTGGGTGGACACCAATCCATAGGCCGCCTAAATCTTGGTTTACAGCTTCTAGTAATATGTTTTCGGTTGCGGCTGCAAGATCGGTTGGTGCCATTTCGGGACGTTTACAGTTTTGATCGATTAATGTAAGAATGGCAAGGGGTGCCTTTTTTAAATGGCGAGACCCATTTGACATATCACCGAGTTTATCTAATAGATTGCGGTTGGTTATGACGTAAAACTCCCATGGTTGTTGATTGACTGCATTTGGCGCTTGCATGGCGCTTTTTAACAGTGCGGTTATTTTATCTTCTTCAATTGAATCTGGTTTGTAATCACGAATACTTTTTCTTTTTAAACAAAGACTCATTATTATTCCTCCGGATTCACATGTACGGTAACATGCGTTATTTTTGGATCTTTTTTTAACGTCTCTTGGACGATACTTGCAATATCGTGTCCATCTTTGACACTGATTAACCCATCAACACGTATATCGATTAATACTTGATAGTAATGTCCATAGACTATCATGTTAAGACGGTCGACGGCTAAAACGCCGTCAATTTTTAATACACGATTGCGGGTTTTTTCTAAGGTTGTTTTAGACGCGCTTTTTCCTAAGATAGATTGGACATTATCGATAATAATTGAAATGGCGATTTTTACGATTAATAACGCGACGATAATTCCCGCGACCTTATCGCCATAATGTAGCCATGAAATCGATAAAGCGTCGCCGATTAATGTGGCGGTAATCCCAACAAATACAACAACCGAACTGATGACATCAGTCATTGATTCTTTTCCACTTGCGATAAGTACTTCAGATTCTAAACGTCTTCCTTCACTTAATACATAGCGTGAAAGCAATAGTTTAATTAACACGACAAAGAGGACAACGACTAAACTAATCATTTTGGGAATACTTGTGATTTCGTTGAAATTGGTAATGACATTGGCGATAATTTGATACGCCATAAACATGATGCTAAAGCCTAAGAAAATACTGAGAACGTATTCAAATTTTCCATGACCTAGAGGATGTTCTTCATCCGCAGGTTTGGCACTATGGGTAATGCCTAAAATAACAAAAATATCGGTTAATAAATCACTGATAGAATGAATTCCATCTGCAATAAGTGCTGTACTTGTGAAAAGTATTCCCCCAACAATCTTGACAACAATCAGTGTGAAATTGGCGATGAAACTTTTTGTCATCACTGCGGATTGAGGGAGTCTATTTGGCATCATTTAAATTATCTCCTGAAGCGATGTCTACGTTTAATGGTACGGTTAAATCATAGGCGTGTTCCATGACATCTTTAATCAGCTCCATCATTGTATCGTATTCGTTCTTTGAAACTGTAAACACGAGCTCATCATGGATTTGTAAAACCATTTTTGATTGTAGATTTTTCGCTTCTAGTTCACTGTCCATTTTAATCATTGCAAGCTTAATGATATCTGCGGCACTGCCTTGAATAGGCGCATTCATTGCGGTACGTTTACCAAACTCACGTTGGGCATAAATGCGACTATTAATTTCTGGTATATAACGTCTACGGTTAAGGATAGTTGTCACAAAGCCTTCTTGTTTGGCTTGGTCGATGACGCTATCCATAAATGTCGCAATCCCAGGGAACCGGGCATAATATTTATCAATGAATGTTTGGGCATCTTTTAGTTTAATGTTTAAATCATCACTTAAACCCCAAGCGCTTTGGCCGTAAATAATACCGAAGTTTACAGCTTTGGCAATACGGCGTTCTTGTGATGTGATAGACGCTTTTTCAAAAAGTTCTTGAGCGGTGGTGGTATGTATGTCTTTACCTGCTAAAAAGGCTTTGGTTAATTGTTTCTCATTGGCCATATCAGCTAAGACACGAAGCTCGATTTGTGAGTAGTCTGCCGCGATCAAAACATCGTTTTTTCTGGGGATGAAGACTTTACGAATTTCTCTTCCAAGTTCCGTTTTAATCGGAATATTTTGTAAGTTTGGTTCGATACTGCTTAAGCGACCTGTTTGCGTAAAGGCTTGTTTATAAATTGTGTGTATGTGTCCATCATCATGAATGGCATCTTTTAAGCCTTTTACATAGGTAGATTGCAGTTTAGTTAAGCTACGGTAATTCATAATATGACTGATAATTTCGTGTTTATCTTTAAGTTTTGTAAGCACATCAATACCAGTCGAATAGCCTGTTTTAGTGGTTTTATAACTCGGTAAGTTTAGTTTTTCAAATAAAATCACACCAAGTTGTTTAGGGCTCGATACATTAAACGCTTCACCCGCTAAGGTATGAATGTGTTTCGTTTCTTCTTCAATGGATGCTTCTAATTGGTCATTAAAGCTATTTAGTGCATCTTGGTCGATACGAATGCCCTCAAACTCCATTTTAGCTAAGGTTTTTGCAAGAGGCAGTTCTACTTGATAAAGCAATTGCGTTTGGTTTTGGGCTTTAATTTCTTGATTAAGCGTCTCTTTTAGGGCGTCAATAGCAACGGCTTTTTTAATGGCGTATTGTTTCACGATTTTTTCATCAGGAACAGCGCTTTTTGCTCCCTTACCATAAACAGCATCTAAATAAGGGACATCGTCATAGTCAAAGTTTTGTACGATAACTTTAAAGTCTTCTTTGGTATTAAGTGGATTTAATACATATGCCGCAAGTAATAAATCAAACATGACTCCTTTTAAGGTTATGCCTTCTTGCATTAAGATGACATACATGGCTTTTACGTCAAAAACATGTTTGTGTTTTGTCTTGTCTTCTAAAAAGTTTCTAAAGCTATCGGAGGTAATGGCCTCGTCATATGACATATAGAATGAGCCGTGTTCATTAACCCAGGCAAAGCCCAATCGGTCATTGTGATGGTAGTTACTGCCAAAGGTTTCTAATATGAATGCGTTGTCTTTGGCGAATGTACTTGTTAGGTCATCTTCTTTTGTGAGTGTGGTGACATCAAGGGACGCTTTTTTCTTTGGTTTTTGATCTAATCGTTTAATTAAAGAATGAAATTCCATGGTTTGATAAAAATCGATAAGTGCATCAGTATCGTATCCTGTATATTCGATGTCATCTAAAGTAATGGGTAGTTCAGCATCGGTGATAACTGTGGCAAGGTGTTTACACATCAAAGCTTGTTTATGGTGTTCCTCAACACGTTCTTTCAGTTTACCTTTAAGTTCATTCATGTTTTTAAGTAATGTTTCTATATCATGATATTCGTGTAATAATTTAAGTGCTGTTTTTTCGCCAACACCAGGAATTCCTGGAAGGTTATCTGAGGCATCCCCCATAAGTCCTTTTAAGTCTGGAATTTGATTAGGATCTAATCCCATGTCTTTTTTAAGGTCTTTTTTGGTGTAGCTACGTTCTGGTTTAATGCCACGTTTAGAGAGTCTAATATTGACTTTTGAATTGAGTAATTGAAATAAATCTTTATCATTTGAGATGATTTCAATGTCATCGAACTCATCATAATATTTGGTGGCGATGGTCGCAATAATATCATCGGCTTCTAAGGATTCTGATTCATATTGAAAAAAGCCAAGTCTTTCGGTTAAATCGCGGATATATCCGAGTTGACCGACAAATTCTTCTGGCATCTTTTTACGTTTGGCTTTATAATCTTCAAAATCTTTATGTCTGAATGTTTCTTTACCTTTATCAAAAGCAATTAATGCGTGTGTAAAATCTTCTTTAATTATTAGGTTTAGCATATTGGCTAGGCCAAAGACAGCATTGGTGTATTCGCCTTTGGAGTTTTGCATTAAATTACCTGAATAGGCTGTGGCGTAATAGGCTCTAAACATGACGTTAGACCCATCTATAAGTAAGAGTTTTTTCATACGCTACCTCTTTTCTTTTAGTCTAGATTTATTGTATCATAATTTCTCTGTAAAATAAAAATATACTCAATTTAGATTGAGTATATTTTATAGTGATTTTAAAGTTTAAAGTACTTCTTCTAGATAGTCCACGATATCTTGAACAGTTTTGATTTTTTGTGCGGCAGTGTCATCGATTTCAATATCGAACTCTTCTTCAATCGCCATGATAAGTTCAACAGCATCTAATGAGTCTGCGCCTAAATCGTCTGTTAAGTCTGAATCGAGTTCAATACTATCTTCTTCAATTCCAAGTTCATCAGCAATAATACCTCTAATTTTTTCAAACATCATTCATACACTCCTTATGTTAGCTATTTTATAATTATATTGTCTTTTGTTGGGTTTGTCAATATTTCCTTAGTTATGCTTTACTGTTTCTGTTATAAATAGCAATGAGACCTTTTAAAACTAAGAACTCATCTAAATGATAGCTATCAGGAACTACGCTTGTAATAAGTTTGCTTGCGCCACCTGTTAAAACGACTTGTGCGTCTTTATTGTTATAACTGTTTCTAATGTTGTTAACCATGCCGATGATTTGAAACGCATGTCCGAATACAAGGCCAGCATTTAATGCATCAACGGTGTTGGTTCCTAAAATTCCTTTAGGGTCTTCAAACTCAAACTGTAATAATTTTGATGCACGTGATACTAAACAGGTTTTAGCAGAATCTAAGCCAATGGTGATGGCGACGCCTTTTAGTTCTTTGTTTTGAACAAAGCTAAATGTTGTGGCCGTGCCCATATCGATAACAATGACATTATCACCATAATGTTCTAATGCACCAGCAGCACCTGCGACTAAATCCGCACCGACTTCTTTAGGATTTTCAGTTTTTACTTTGATACCAGTTTTAACACCAGGTCCAACAAATAATGGTGTGATGTCAAAATAACGCATTAAGAATGTTTTAAATGCGGTATTCACTTGGGGTACGACGCTGGCGATAATCACATCATCAACATCATCAAACAAGTGTTTTAACATGGCATAATATTCATCGCTTGATTTGGTTGGGTCGGTAGTATAGCGATATGTTTCTAGTATTGTATCGGTGCCTTTACCGATGACAATATTTGAGTTTCCTATGTCTATAAATAGACGCATAGTGATCACTCCTCTGTAAGTTTATTCGCTTCGTGTTCGTAGTAATCTTTAACGCGCCATCCAATTGGTCCAGCAATGAAAACGGCGAGTAATGCTTCAATAAATCCGTTTAATAATAAAATTGCCCAAATAAAATTTAATACACTCATACTACCGAAGATGTCAGTAAACCGTGTACTTTGGAAGGCGAATAGATACAGTGCAATTAGGGTGAGGACTGTGTGGATTAATGTACTAATCCCAAATGAGACTGAGATGATAGCAAGTTCTCCGCCTTTTGATATCTTTTGGTCTTTATTTTTTCTACTTAAGATTTTGGTTATTAACCATTTAATGCCCACATAGACATACCAAAGTGCAATCCCAAATAAAATTCTTGGTAAGACACTAACCAGTGGATTTTGGAAGAAAATGTTTAACGCATCTGGTGTGATGAATGAACGAATCATTGATAAGACACCAAATACTGTAGCTAAGGTAATGGCTACTCGTTTTCCGCCGATAATACCTCCGATTAAAACGGGTATATGAATAAGTGTGATGGCAACACCACCAACGGTAATATACCCCAGCCATGGTACAAAGCTCATAACTGCGATGATGGCTGTAAACATAGCAATCGTAGTCATTTCTAATACTTTTTTGTCTCTCATAATATTATCTCCTTAATTTTAGGCCACAATGGGTCCCATATTTTTTGATAATGAGTTTGTTTTTTATACGTTACTTCTAATGGTTTCGTATGTTTCTTTGTTAAATGATCTAATCAGTTCAACGACCATGTCTCTAACAGCTTTATAGTCTTCTTCATGAATCATTGATGTATTGGAATGAATATATCTTGCAGGCATTCCGATGGTTGCGACAATGACTCCTTCATCGTTTAATTGAATACGTGCGGCATCGGTTCCACCTTTTGATTGGTAGTATTGGAACTTGATGTTTTTTTCTTTTGCAAGGGCTTCTATATGTTTTTTGATACCTCTATGCATAATTGCACTTGGGTCATAAAAACGGACTAAGAACCCTTCGTTTAATTTACCACTAATTTCATCGCCACCAAAAGCATCAGCTGCCGGTGAACCATCAACCGCTAAGAAAATATCTGGTTTAACAAGTCCCGCTGCCGTTTGGGCGCCGCGCAGTCCAACTTCTTCTTGCACTGTTGCGCCGGCATATAATGAGCACGGTAAATCCTCTTTATGTAAGATTTCTAAAGCTTCAAGTGCAACGCCGCACCCAAAACGGTTATCCCATGCTTTACTAATTATTTTTTTGCCATCTTTTGTAGTAACTATATCGTTTTTAGAAATAACTTGTTGGCCAACTTTAACGCCAAGTTCTTTGGCGTGGTCTTTATTATCTGCCCCAATATCTAACAATAAGTCATCAAATTTCATCGCTTTTTCTTCTTTTTTACCTTTGCTTAAATGTGGGGGAGTTGAAGCAGTTACACCAGGGATTTCTTCTAAATCATCGGTATAAATAATCATGTGTTGAGATAAATAGACATCGCCTTTCATCCCGCCAAGGGGAATCATTTTTACTAATCCTTCATCGGTAATGCCAGTAACCATTCCACCAACTTCATCCATATGGCCTGCAAGCATAACACGCGGTCCCTTTGAATCACGGTTTAATACACCAAAGATTGAACCGAGCCGGTCCTCAATAATATCATCTGTGTATTTTTTGATTTCCTTTTTCATGTAGTGTTTTACATGTTTTTCAAAACTTGGTGCACCAGGTAGGTTAACTAAATCAATGTACGTTTGTTTCATTTTTTTGCCTCCTCAAAACTTGCTAGTATTTTATATATAGGACCATCCTTTGAAAAGCGTTCTTCAAATTCAGTCACGATATTCATTGGATCTTCATCGGCATGAACATCTAAAGAAATATGTTTTATTGTCATGCCATAGTTGTTCATCGACTTGATGGAATATTCAAATAGTGCTCTATTATCAGTTTTAAATTCAATCTCGCCATTTTCAACAAGTAATGTCTCATACATGGCTAAGAAGCCTGCATGAGTTAACCGGCGTTTTTCATGTTTAACCTTCGGCCAAGGATCAGAAAAATTGAGATAAATTTTCTCTACTGAGTGATTGGTTACACAATCAACGAGTTGTTCTGCATCCATTCTAACTAAATAAAGATTTTTTAATGGATCAACAAGCACACGTTCTAACGCTCTTACAATAACGCTATCAAAGCGTTCAATGGCTAAAACGTTAATATTCGGTGTGTTTTTGGCTAAAGTATGACAAAACTGGCCTTTACCAGCACCTATTTCAAGTACGAGTGGTTGTTTATCTTTGAAAGCATTATTTAATAGATAGGTTTCTTTTCTTCCAATCGAAAGAATGTATTCAGGATGGTTATCAATTTGTTTACTTGCATTTTTAACATGTCTTAATCGCATAAAATCACCGTTTTTATTATAACAAAAATGTTGGTAATAACAACGCATAAACACTAAAAAACAAAGTTTATTAGAAGATTATGTAAATAGGGTTGTAAAAATGTCAACCATTTCTGGATCGAAATATGTACCGGATTCTTTTTGTAACTGAGCGAGAGCTTCTTGGTCAGTCATTAAAATCTCTGTACGCTTGCAACGGGTAAGGTAGTCAAAGCGGGATAATATTGCAAATATACGCGCTTGATATGGTATCGCGTCTCCTTTTAATCCGTGGGGGTACCCAGAGCCATCATAGGCTTCACATTGATATAACACTGCATTTGCGATGGTTTCGTCACTTAATAGGTTAGACATAATTTTATATCCTAGTTCAACATGGAAATACTCATGTAGTTTGTCGAGCGGAACAGGCAACTTAATAACCTTATCTTGTGTATAATCGTATAATCTACCAATAGCGTGATAATAACATACATCATGCATCATTTCTAAATCTCGCATGCGGGTAAATCCTAATGCTTGCATAAAGCTATCTGAATAAGTTTTTAACCGTTCAATCCTTTTTTTCAATACTGGCTCACGTTTAAATAAATACGCTACTAAAGTACTTAACGATTGTTGTTTGCGTTTAGGGCGTTGTCTTAGTTTGTGTCGGTACATCATTTCTTCTGCTTTTTCAAAAGCAGTTTTATAATTCGTATCATGATTAATCTGAGCATACCCTACACTCACACCCATTGATAGATCTATAGGTAAAATATGTTTCAGTTCTTTTTTAATGATATTTTCGCGATACTTAATATTGTTTACTTCATCATTGATAAGGATAAGGAACTCATCGCCACCGATTCTAGCAATATAACAGTTTGGATAAGTTTTGTTTAGGATGTTGGCAAATGTTTTAATAACACGGTCTCCTTCAATATGACCGAATATATCGTTGATACTTTTTAATCCATCTAAATCAAATATAGCTAAGGTATTATTGTCTATTATAGTATTCGTCATAGTTTCAACATGTCGTCTATTGTATACCCCTGTAAGCGCATCATGGTTCGCCATATAAGTGATTTGCTGATTTTTCTTTTGTTCTTCTGTAACTTCTCTAACTAACCCTAAAATTCGTTTTGGTGTTCCATCATCGTTTGTGTCTAACGTTTGTAGATAATACTGTATGTATTTTGGTGTGTCTTGATGTGGAAGCATCAGTCTAAAAACACTGGTACCTTCTTTTATTTTACCTGTCATCAAATCTCTGTTCTTACTGTAAATAGATGCGTAATCATCTTGGTGCAAGTAATCTCTGAAAATGTGACGATAACTATCATAATCAAGGTCTGACTGATTAAAGATACGCTTGACATAGTCATCGCCTGTAAATGTTTTATGCGCAATATCAATTTCAAAAAAGCCCATTTCAGCAAGACTTAACATCATCTGAATTTTCCTTAATTGAACTCGTTCTTTGGCTTTCATTCTATTATAGTGTGTTGTTTCATGATATACATTAATAATTTCACCGTATTTAGGGGCATATGAGAAAATATGGAAATGTTTATCTAGGCGCCGGTTATAATCTTCAAAGGCATTGCGTTTATTTTCAATCGCAACACTTGCATATCGATTAAAGCGATTATCAGGGAAATTCGGATAAATTTCGTATATGGTTTTCCCTATCATTTTATTAATTGGTTCATTCATTAAAGTTCCATACTGTTTGTTCGCAAATAATACTTGCGCATCAATAGGATTATCCTGATCATCGAAAATCAACTCAAAATGGACAATTCCTAGTTTTAAGAAATCAAAGGCTTCTAATATTTGATTGTAGAATGATTGTGCTGGTTGGTATGTAAATACAAATTGAATAATCGAGAGTTTGGGTTCTACGATCATAACGGTATTTAATATTTGATTGGATTTTGTTGTTGTTTCGAATGATGCACCTTCATGATTATTTACAGCTTTTTTATAATTCGATGTAAAAACATCTTTAGACTCAATGACATCTAAAAAGTCTCTGATTGTTTCGTAAGAATTTTTAAAAATGGTCTTTGCATAATGGTTCATAAGTTGGATTTTTCCATTAAAATCCATGATTATCATAGCATATTGATCGTCTTGTGTATTTTCTTTGGTATATAAATCTAAATGATTACGAAAAAAAGACAATGATAAGAGACGCTTATGAATAGCGTTATAATCAATGTCTTTGTTTATTTCATCTTCAAATGTAACTATAAGATATGTGTCTTTTAAATCGTAAAATACCACAGTAAAATGCGCGTCGATATAACAATCTTTATACTTGTGGTTGGTTCTTGTTAAGTCGGTTGTTGTATTGACGACAGAAAAGGTGTGTTGTAATAAAAATTCTGCGTAGTTATAACGATACCCCGCTTGATCCATAATCGCAAAGTCAACAATCTCAGAATCGAAAATCGCTTTAATTTGCGTGATTAACGGAAGTATAGTATGTTCACTATACAATGAAATCAACCCCTATGATTCCCCTACAATATCTTATAATAATATCATTATTTAATTATTTTATCAAGCGCTTTCACGTGTTAAAGCATATATTGCTTCCATATAGATGGCCGTCGCTTCAATAAGGTCATCGATAATAACATATTCGTCTAATTGGTGAACGACATCTTTGCGTCCTGGCATCAACATTCCGAAAGCAACAGCTTTATTAAGCGCTCTTGCGTAAGTTCCTCCACCGATTGTAAATGGTTGGGTTTCGTGATCATTTGTAATTTTACGGTATGCTTGCATTAAATTTTCAACAAGTGGATCTTTAGGATCAACATAATGAATTGGGTTGTTACCTACTT
Organism: uncultured Candidatus Izemoplasmatales bacterium; assembly: GCA_964643385.1. Lineage (GTDB taxonomy): Bacteria > Bacillota_I > Bacilli_A > Izemoplasmatales > Izemoplasmataceae > SLQR01. Next base: position 4,974 of record CAZXSS010000007.1, on the reverse strand, counting down.
CATTGATTGACAAGTTAAATTTTTTAGCATGTTTTTTTACTTTTGTCATAGCATCTTCTACTGAGAACCCTTTCGGATAACGACAGTTAACACCTATTTTTACAACATCAGCATTATAGACATAGATACCAGGATTAATCGTAAAATCCTTCATTTCTTCGTGAGAGAAGTTAATACCTAACTTTTCTCCAAAGGCATCAAATGCAAGATGCTTTTCAATAAATTGCATATATGGATTTTCAAAATGTTCGTTTAAAAATTTGGCCATAATGAATGCAGCGTTTATACCTAAATGTGGTTGCATTGCATGGGCATTTTTACCATGTACAATATAGCGTTTATCCTCAACTTCACCTTTAAACTCATAATACTTAAGAAAGTCTAAAAATTCTTGTTTTTTATCCACACTTAAAGTGCATTCCGCATAATCTGGAACGACATTATACCGCTCTCCTGCATGGAATGATAAAATCGCATCACTATGATATTTACCTTCAACATCAAAAGTCCAGATACCTTTTTCACCATAAATTAAGGGAAATGATGCATCTGGTGCGAATCCTAAATCAGGCATCTCTTCGGTTTCAAAATATTTATTAATACCGCGCCACGCGGTCTCTTCATCGGTGCCTAAAATAATACGAACACGCTTATGAAAATCAATATCTAAATCTTTTAAAAACTTTAGTGCAAAATAGGCAGCCATCGTAGGACCTTTGTCATCCATTGCGCCTCTTGCAAATAGTTTGCCATCTTTTATAACTGGGTCAAATGGTTTGTGGCTCCATCCATCGCCCGGTGGAACAACGTCTAAATGACATAAAATACCGAGTATTTCATCACCTTTACCGTGTTCGATATGACCTGCGTAATTTTGAATGTTCTTAATAATAAAGCCATCGTCTTTCGCGCGGTCAAGCACAAATTCTAACGCTGCTTGAATGTCATCTCCAAATGGATGCTTGGCTTTTTCGTCATACGACTTTAAAACACTTGGTATCCGTAATAAATCGCTTGTTGCTTTGATTATCTCATTTTGATGTTCTTTTACATAATTTAAAAAATCCATAAAAACACCTCCAGATACAGTATAATATCATGGATTTTTAGATTTTGCAATTATCAAAGGTTTTACAATGTGCTTGACATATGAGCCACCAATCATATAAAATAGGTTTACGTTATGAGGTGTATACATTATGATAAAAAAAGTTGTTATGCAAAATCTTATATGCACCGGTTGCGCTTCGCGCATTGAAAAAGCTCTTATTAAATTGGATTATATTCGTTCTGCAAGTTTCAATTTTGCAAATCAAACGATGCTTATAGATGCTGAAGATACTTATGATGATGATGAAGCAATTGGTGAAATCAGAAAGATTGTTAATAGTATAGAACAAGGTGTTATAACCTATAGATATGAAGACCGTAATAAAGTCACCCCAAAGGGATTTTTTAAAACAAATTGGATTATGTTACTCGGTGTGGCGATCTTTTTGTTTGGGCGATTTTTTGAAACCAATTTACAAATGGTTCGATCAAACCCATTTTATTGGTTAGGGTATTTACTGATTACCCATAAAATCATCATTAAGACATTTAATGGCCTAAAACAAAAAGCTTTTTTTAATGAAAACATGCTGATGTTTGTAGCAACACTAGCCGCTATGTTTATCGAAAAACCATATGAAGCCATGTTTGTTATATTATTTTATACCCTAGGAGAACACTTACAACACCGCGCCGTGCATAAATCAAAAAATGAGATAAATGCATTGATGGACCTCCATATTGAATATGCAAATGTATTTGAAAATGGAGAATGGGTCGTTAAAGATCCCATGTCAATTGACAAAAAAGATCACATTCTTGTAAAAAATGGTGAAAAGGTACCAGTTGATGGGATTATAATAGAAGGTCGTACCTCCTTAAATACAAGCGCCTTAACTGGAGAGTCCAAATTGCAATCTGCTGGTGTTGGTGATTATGTATTAAGTGGAAATATAAATGTTGGTAACGTCATTACCATGGAAGCGAAAAAAGAGTATCAAGAATCTACTATCGCAAAAATCATCGACCTTATTGAAAACTCTACGAATAAAAAATCGAAAACAGAAAACTTTATCACGAAATTCGCTAAGTACTATACCCCGTTTGTTATGGTCCTTGCACTACTTATGTTTGCTGTTCCTACGTATTTCGCTCCCGATAGAATGGAAGAGTTTATTTTTCGTGCTGCTACCTTCTTAGTCATTAGTTGTCCTTGTGCACTTGTCTTATCAATTCCCTTATCATATTTTGCTGGTATCGGTGCAAGCGCGCGTAATGGAATCTTGTTTAAAGGTTCTAACTTCTTAGATCTAATGCAAGATATTGATGTTATTGGGATGGATAAAACAGGAACCATTACCCATGGAAACTTTGTGGTTGATGGTTACACCAATTTGGCTACATTAAAAATTGCCGCTTCACTAGAAAAATATTCAAACCATCCGATAGCGCGTTCAATCTCAGAGGCTTATACAGATACCTTAGAAGACTATCATGATGTAGAAGAAATACCTGGTTTTGGATTAAAAGGAAAGACTGATGAAGGCATTGTCTTAGCAGGAAGCAAAAAGTTATTACAAAAAGAAAAAATACGCTCAATTGATAATAATGATACTACCGGCACAAACATATTTGTCGCTAAAAACGGAAAATATGTTGGACGCATTGTAGTTAAAGACCAAATTAAAGACTCTTCAAGACGCGTGATGAAACAGTTAATGAAACGCTACCATATCGTGATGCTTACTGGTGATAACAAAGAAACCGCAAGTGAGGTTGCGTATGAAGTTGGCGGAATAGATTTCCGTAGTGGTTTACTTCCTGAAGATAAAATTCACGAGTTTGAAAAACTGCGTAGTAAAGGACCTAAAATGTACGTTGGTGATGGTATAAACGATGCGCCACTACTTAAGAATGCGGATATTGGTGTCGCGATGGGGAATGGTTCTGAACTCGCCATTGATGTTGCAGATGTTATTATTATGGATGATGATATCCAAACATTAAACGAAGCGTTTAAAATTTCAAGAAAAACCAAAAAGATTGTCTACCAAAACATTATCCTAAGTATTGGTGTAAAATTTTTATTCTTATTTCTAGCAAGCATAGGTAAGGCTACAATGTGGATGGCTATATTTGCTGATGTTGGTATTACTATGATTGCTGTACTTAATGCATTAAGAGTTATTTATGGAAAAGGGGCGATTCATCATGCAAGAAAACGAAATACTAAAAACAATGCATCTATTCAAAATATTTAGCGACCATACAAGGCTTCGTATTATTGCTTTATTAGTTAAAGGAGAATACTGTGTTCAAGACATTTGTAAAACCTTAAACATGAGTCAATCATCAATATCTCATCAGCTAAAGTTATTACGAGATCTAAATGTCGTTATTCCAAGACGGGATGGAAAGCATATATTTTATGCCTTAAAAGATTTACATATTAAAGAGATATTTGAAATTGGTTATGCTCATGCAAACGAGTGTTAAATAAAGTTTATATCTTTGATAAAAAAATCGCCGTAAATTAATGGCGATTTTTTTTATATGTTTTTGACAACCCCGTAATGCTTTTTACCTCGTTTAATAATGGTATAGGTATCGTGTAATTTAAAATCATCAGTAATCATTGTATCTTGATTAGCGATTTTTTCACCGTTAATCGCAATAGCGTTTTGTTTAATAAGTGTTCTTGCTTCTCGCTTACTCGAAGCAAGAGAAAGGTCAATCATCGCATCAACTAATGAGATGGTTTCATGCACTTCAATACTTGCAATACCTTTAAACCCCATTTCAATCTCTTCTTTTGATAGCGATGAGACATCGCCTTTAAATAATGCCTTAGTAATGTTTTCAACTTGGATTAGTGCTTGTTTTCCGTGAATCATCGTGGTTAGTTCTTCAGCAATCGCTTTTTGAGCATGGCGTAAGTGTGGGCTTTCTTGCATCTTTTCTTCTATTTCTTCTATTTCTTCTTTAGATAATGATGTAAACTGTTTAATACGTTCCATTGCCTCTGCATCACCGAGATTGATCCAGTACTGGTAGAACTCATATGGTGATGTACGGTTTTTATCTAGCCATACTGCATCACCAGCCGTTTTTCCAAACTTAGTCCCATCCGGTTTTGTTAATAGCGGAATTACAAGCCCATATGCTTTGGCATCATTTCCTTCAACTTTTCTAATTAGTTCAAGACCCGCTGTAATATTTCCCCATTGGTCTTGGCCGCCAATTTGCATCTCACAATTTTCTTTTTGGTAAAGTTCTAAGAAATCTAGTGATTGGATAATTTGATAGCTAAATTCAGTAAAGCTAATGCCACTTTCTAGGCGACTTTTTACTGAATCTTTGGCAAGCATGTAGTTGAGTCCGAAATGCTTTCCTACATCACGTAAGAACTGAATCATACTGATGTTTTTTATCCAATCATAATTATTTACAATCTTTGCATCAGGTAAGATATGCTTCACTTGCGCACTAAGTTTTGCGACGTTATGTTCAATTATCGCATCATCTAGTAATTGGCGTTCTTCTTTTTTTCCACTAGGGTCGCCAATACGTCCTGTGCCACCACCGACAAGTAAGATGGGTTTATGGCCGCGTTCAGACAAACGTTTTGCGACAATGTACGGGACTAAATGTCCAATATGTAAACTGTCTGCAGTTGGATCTGCACCTAAATAAAAGGTAACGGTTTCTTGTTCTAATTTTTTTGCTAATGCATCATCTGTTAGTGTGTGCAATAATCCTCGGTACTTTAATTCTTCAATAATTGTCATGGGTTTTCCTCCTTAAAAATACAAAAAGGTGGTACATAAAGGACGAACAGAGTCCGCGGTACCACCTTAATTCATATAGCTCTCAACTGGATAACGGTTCTACCGGCCATTATTTTGTAATGGCAACTTCTAAGTG